>CBESZZ010000198.1:0-7059 GCA_965534055.1 uncultured bacterium
TGCTCAGCGAAGTGGAGCACGTGTGGCCGTTCGACGCACGGCGGTCCGGTTTCGCTCTCGGCGAAGGCGCATCGTGCCTGGTGCTTGAGACGGTTGCGTCCGCGCAGGCCCGCGGTGCAGAAGTGCTCGCAACGGTTCGCGGGGGCGGCCGTGGCTTCGATCCCACGGCAACGGCCGCGGGGGTTGGGGATGAGCCGGAAGCAACGGCTGATGCGATGCGTGAGGGACTCGAGGTGCTCGGCGGCTGCGTTGCACTAAGCGGCGTTGTCACAGGAGCCTCTGGAGTGCGTCATGGCGATGCGTACGAAGCGAAGACTCTCAGCGCCCTGTTCGGTGGTGTGGAACACGTGCCGCCCTGCGTCGCACCGCGTGGACTGGTGGGTGGCTTTGGTGGCGACGTGCTGGCACCGGCGGTGCTGGCCGTGGGCGGCCAAGCGTTTGCGGCTATGTGTGACGACTTCGTTTCGGATACTGCATGCAACGGCCTGCAGCCTGCGCACGCCACGAGCAGCTGCGCGTTGCCGTTGCAGGGTGACACGCTGCTCAGTGCGGCTGCTGCAGGCGGCGCGTTTGCATGGGCGGTGTTGCGGCCCGGTGATCGGTCTTCGGCCGCGGATTGAATCGGCAGGCGAATTGCCTTGCCCGTGACTTCTGGGATGACCCGGGCGGCGACTCACTAAGCGCTTCCCAAACGGGAAACGCTCTACAGCTCCCGCAGCGCCATCGTCGTCAGGTGGCACGTCACGAGCTCTCGTCCCGTCGCGCCGCACCAGGCTGTGGCCCGAATCGTTTGCATCGCATCGCCGCGGGCGTTGCCGGTGATCGATGCGACGAGCGGACCTTCAACAGGGGAGATGGGGCTTGCGAACGTCGCGTTGCGAATCGCCACGACCACGCCTTGCAGAGGGTAGGGCAACGGTTCGCCGGCAGCTTCGCGGGCCGCGGCTTCGGCATAGCCCGCGGCTTGCGCCGCAAACTCCAGCGCCGTGAGCGCGTGGGCCTCTTGGTGGTCGACTGCTCCAGCGAGCGGGTGCTCCTTGGGCACGTGCCCCAGCGCGCGGCGGGCATCTAGTGCCAACGTGCTGCGGTCGACGCCGACTACGAAGCGTGCGGGCAAGGCGTGCGGCAAGACGATCTCAGGATCAGGGTTCGGTTCGAACCCTGCCAGGTCGATGGGCTCCGTCTTCGCGATCGACGACTCGTCATCCGTACCGATCACCAGGTGACCCTGGGAACACGGGGCGCCATCGACCCGAAGCGAGAACGTGAACGCGATGCCTGGATGCTCAGGGTCCGGCTCGCCGGGTCGGTGTTCGACGCGCACTTCGACTAGATCGCCCGGTTCGATGGGCTGGCGGAACCGAATCCCGTGCACGCGGATCGCGCGCAGAGGCGTGTGCGCACCTTGAGGCTGCATTGTCCAGGCGAATTCGCGAGCCAGCGACTCTGCGAAGGCGAGTTGGAAGATTGCCGGGAGGATTGCCTTCGTGGGGAAGTGTCCCGCGAACACCGGATGGCCCGCCGCGACGGCGCGCACGTTGCAGGTCAGCGAGTTGTCGGTGCGAACGGGCTCACCCTCCGCGATGAACACCTCGTCGAGAACCGACGCGAATGCGGGAGTGTGGCTTTCGTTCATTTCTGCACTTCCTCGGCATAGAGCTCGGCGATTTCTTCGCGGCCTGCATCGAGATCGTCAGGAGTCTTCACTGGGAAGAACCGGTTGTCGTCGCCGCAGCGACGGATGCGAATCCACTGGGCGTCGAGGAACTTCGACAGCTCGCCGATCAATCGCTCAATCTGCACGGCCTTGCGAGCGTTGCCGCTCTTGTCCTTCACCGTCTTCTCGACGTAGCACCAGGTGAGGTCGAAGTCGCGGTCGAGAGCTTTTGCGTCGAAAGTGAACGTGTTCGTGTTGAACACATCGACGATGTTCGAGTCGAAGCCTTCGGGGAATCGAATTTGCTCCACCAGCTCCACGCGGCCGCGTGCTTGCTGATCTTCAGTGGAGAGTTCTGTGTCCGCCGCGACGTCTTTTGGCAGCACCAAGAATGGTGCGCCGCCGACATCCGTGGGCCACTTGGGTGCGACTTCCACCGTCATCGGCAGGCCGCGGTCTAGGTGCATCCCGATCAGCATGGGGCTGATCTTTGCGCCTAGGTTGTCCACGTTGGAAACGAACAGCGTCTTGCCGCCGCGATCCAAGAAGTCTTGCAGGCAGCCGCTCTTGCGTAGGGCGGGGGCGAAGTCGCCGTGCCCTGGACCGTAAGGCAGAATCTCACCCTCCTCGTCGACCATCAGCTGACCCTTGGTGTTCATGCGCGCCGACACGAACTGCGTGAAGTGCCCGATGGACTTGGGCCGGCAGCCAAAGCCGTCGAACTCCTTCAGGTGCGCTTTCGTCGCTTCGTCGGTCGCGAAGCTGTTCATGAAGTACACCGGGATCTCGGCGGCGTACTTGCTCTCCTTGCGGCGCACGTTGGCCAGTCTTAGGCCGATGAAGCTCTTGTCTTTGCCCAGCACCGGAACGACGCCCTTCACGACTCCGCCGAAGCGCGTCGCCATGCCGCCGTTCAGGATTACCAAGCCGAACGATCCATCGCGGATGGCAGCTTCACCGAGTTCGATGAAGCGTTTGCCCTCCTTCGAATCGTCCTTCGGCAGGTCCGCGATCGAATCAGCCGGCGGTGGGAGCAACGCGGCGTCGATCACGTTCTTGGCGGCGGATAGTCGGCCTTTGGCGACGTCCTTTTGCCAAGATTCGAAAAGCGGGAGGTCGAAGCCGAAGCTCTGTAGCCAGGCCAGTTGGGTTTGGTTGAGTGCAGTCAAGAGTCGTTGAGGTTCGCGCTGGGCCGGCAAGGTACGCAGCGAGTGGGGGAGGCGAAAGGAACGGCGGTGCTTTTTGCCCCCGGTCCACTTCATCATGGGGCTGCCGTGATGCCCACAGATCCCAGCTCTGGTTCTCAAGCCGCCGATTCTGCCGCGGGTCCACGCACCGGTGCGCCCCGGACCAAGGCGGGCGCGTCGCCTAGCCACCAATCGTCGCCCGAGACTCCCGGCGCGCTGAAAACGCCGCGGCTCCCGCCGAACGCGCCGGTCACGGCGCTGAAGGGCGTGGGTGAAGCCACGGCCGAGATGCTCCGGGGCCATGGCCTCGCCACCCTGCAAGACCTCGCGTTCTGCTTCCCGCACCGGGCGGAACCGGTGGTGGACTGCGCCTTCCCGACGACCGAGGTTCTTGGCCAACGGGTGCGATTGCGCGGCGTGGTGCGCACGGCACGGAACCGTTGGCTTCCCGGGCGGCGTTCCATGACCACGATTCGATTCGCCGTGGACGGTGAGGCGCGCACCGCGGAAGCACCCACGCCGGAAGAATCGGGGTCGAGCGCGGACGTCGACGTGGCCTTCTTCAACCAGCCCTGGCTTGCCCGCAACGTGGAAGTTGGCTCGGAGCGCTCCTTCGAAGGGGTGCTCGACCAGCACCGCGAGCGCTGGAAGCTGGTCAGTCCGCGCATCCTATCCATCGACGAAGATGGTCCTGCAGGCCCCGTGAGCTTGGTGCACGCTGACCGCGAAGGTCTGTCGTCCAAGCGCATCCGCAGTTTGGTTGAGCAGGCGTTTGCGCACATCGATCGCAACGCGCTGCAGTTGCCCTGGCTGCCACCGGACGTGGAGCACGGATTCGCAACTCCCGCCGACGCGGTGCACGCAATGCACGCGCCGGAGACGGTGGAGGAGCACGAGGACGCTCGGCGCTTGTTTGCCCGGGCTGAAGCGGCGGAGTTGTTCATGCGGGTTGAACGCGCCCGCGCGTCGCGGCAGACCTGGCGTGCGCATCCATGCCCGACCAACGCCGAGGTGCGCGCCAGGATCTTCGCTCGGTTGCCCTTCCAGTTGACTGCGGACCAGGCGGCGGCGGTCGACGTGCTGTTCGAACAGTTGTGCGGCCCAGCGCCATGCGGCGTGCTGCTGCAGGGCGATGTCGGCACCGGCAAGACCGCAGTGGCGCTGTGCGCGGCCCTGGCCGTGATTGCGCACCGGCAGCAGGTCGCGTTTCTTGCGCCGACAGAGCTTCTCGCAGAACAGCACGCGGAAGCGATTGGCCGGACGTTGGCGGCGACGCAGGTGCGCTGCTCGGTACTGACTGGGTCGATGAAAGCGAAGACCCGACGCGAAGCCGAGCTGGCGATTGCGAACGGCGAAGTTGACCTGGTGTTTGGCACGCACGCGCTGTTCTCCTCCGGAACGGAGTTCAGCTCACTCGGCCTGGTGGTGATCGACGAGCAGCATCGCTTCGGCGTGGATCAGCGAGCGGAGCTGGTGCGCAAGGGCCGTGCACCGCATGTGCTGGTGATGACCGCGACGCCGATCCCGCGCACTGCGGCGTGGGCGATGTTCGGTGACCTCGACACTCTGACGCTGCGCACGCGACCGGGCGGCCACCAGCCACCTCGCGCCATGCACCTTCCGAAAGGCCAGTGGGCCCGTGTGCTGCGAACGATCGCCCGGCATCTTGTGCGGGACGAGCGGGTCTTTGTCGTCTGCCCGCTGGTGGGCGAGGAAGGCGAGAAGGGCGGCGCGGTGGCGCTGCACGAGTCGCTGCGCAAAGCGTTTCGCTGCGGTCTTGTGCACGGGCGTCTATCCGGTGAAGAGCGCCGCGCGACAACCCAGGCGTTTCGCGAGGGCCAACTCGACGTTCTGATTGGCACCACGGTGCTCGAAGTGGGCATCGACGTGCCGGCCGCCACCCTGATGGTGGTGGTGAAACCCGAGCGCTTTGGTCTCGCGACGCTGCACCAGTTGCGCGGTCGGGTGGGGCGCGGCGCGAAGCGTGGCGTGTGCTTGCTCGTGGGTGAGCACAACGCGCGGGTTCAGGCGATGTGCCAAACAACCGACGGCTTTGAGCTCGCCGAAACTGATCTCTGGCTGCGCGGCTCGGGGGAACTCTTCGGCACGAAGCAAAGCGGAACGGGCGAGCTGCGCGCCTTCAACCCCATGCAGGATCGCGATCTGTTGCTCGGCGTGCGCGACGCGGTGCGCGATTCGGGCATCGCGTTCGCTGGGTCATCCAAGCCGCCGACGTCGTCGCATCGAGGCTCCAAGCCATGAACCCTATCAGCGTTGCAGAAGCCCGTGAGATGGATCGCCACGCCGTCGAAGACCTGGGCATGCCGAGCATCCTGCTGATGGAGAACGCTGCGCGCGCAGTCGCGGATGCGGCTCGCGAACTCGGTTCGCGTTTCGCTGTCGTGTGCGGCCCCGGCAACAACGGTGGTGATGGCTTGGCCGCGGTGCGTTTGCTCGGGCCAGAGAACTGTGTGTATTGGCTGCCGACTGAACCGGATCCGCACCGAGTGCCCGATGCAGCCACGCAGCTGTCGATTCTGCGTGCGGCCGGTTGGGAGCCTTCGGAAGAGTGGCCCGCGGCGAACGGGGTCGCAGGGTTCGACTCCGGCCTGGTTTGGATCGATGCGCTGTTTGGCACGGGCCTCGGCCGCAAGTTGTCTGGACGCGCCAAGGAGATGGTGCAGGTGATGAACCGAAGTCCGGCACCGGTCGTCGCAGTCGATGTACCCAGCGGGCTGGACGCGGATACCGGCTTGGTGGTTGGGAGTGAAGGCGCACACGACGTGGCTTCCTGCGCGGTGCGCGCAACCCGAACTGTGACCTTTGCGACGCCCAAACACGGGCTCCTTGCGCAATCTGCCAGCGACTACGTTGGCGAACTGTTGGTTGGGCCCCTGGGAATCCCCGCGGTGTGGTCATCCCGCTGACCGGTCCCTTGCTTCGCTGCACGCTTTTCTCACTACTCAAGGTTCCAAAACCATGCATCCAACTCGTCGGTGGTCTTCTGCGGCCGTGGTCGTCCTGTCCGTTCTCGGTTTCAGCGCGTGCGCAGGTGGTGCCAAGACGAAGGCTTTGTCCCAGCCCGCCTCCAAGGTCACTTCGCGAAACTCCAGTGCGGCCCTGAAGCATGTCAGCATCGTCGTGCGCGGGACTGGACCGGATGTCTTGCTCATCCCTGGTCTGGCAAGTTCACGGGAGGTTTGGGACGAGACCGTCGAAGCGTTCAGCAGCACGCATCGACTGCACGTGGTGCAGATTCGCGGCTTCGGCGATGCACCAGGCGCCAATGCTGATGGGTCGGTTCTCGATCCGGTGGTCGCGGAACTGGCGCGCTACATCCGCGGCGAAGGCCTGGCGAAGCCCGCAGTTGTTGGCCACTCAGTAGGTGGACTCATCGCCATGATGCTTGCCATCGAAGACCCGGAATTGCTCGGCCGCGCTCTGATCATCGACACTTTGCCGTTCGTTGGATTGATCTTCGATCCGAACGCCACGTTGGAGTCTGTGTCCGCCCAGGCCGATGCCATGCGCGACCGAATGGGCGGTGGAACGCGAGCCACCGGAGCGATGTTTCCGACGATGTCGGCTTCGGTCGAGGGGCGCCAACAGGTCGCCGATTGGGCCAACGTCAGTGATCCGCGGGTCACCGGGCAGTTGTTTCATGACGCAATGCAAACCGACATCCGTCCTGACCTAGTCAAGATTCGGATCCCGATGACGGTGCTCTATCCGTCCGACGGTTCGCAGGGGACCTTGCAGCAGGTGAATGCGCTTTATGCCGGCGCGTTCACGGATGCGCGCACGGTGCGGTTGGTGTGCGTCGACAACTCCCGCCACTTCATCACGATCGATCAACCGCGAGTGTTCGTGAGCGAGATGCGGAAGTTCCTTACCGAATGACGCGATCGCTTCCGCGTCCACAAGAGCCGGTTGGAAAGGTGTCTGTGTGAGTCGCCAACCCGGTCAGCTAGACGCAGTGGAGGCACGGGCGAGTCGCCGACGTCGGTTTCGCGCCTTGGCGCTGCCGATGGCGGAGAGCAGGATGCCGCCGAAGATCATGGTGGTCGCTAGCCAGAACCGGATTCCCGGGGTGCCGTCTCCGCGAGCCATCGTGATGGACGTCGCCACGATTGGCTGCACGTAGATGTAGAGCGCGACGAATGATCCGCTGACCCGCTGCACCGCCCAGTTGTTGAGCACGTAGGTCAACACCGT
>CBESZZ010000199.1:0-7004 GCA_965534055.1 uncultured bacterium
AGCCATGGCGCAACGAGCACCACGTCGCCGCGTCCGTCACCGTTGAGATCGCCCACGGCTGGGATTCTTCCTGCGGCAGCCGGAAGCGCCGCTCCAAGGACGAAGGTCCCGTCGCCACGGTTTAGGTTGGGGCGGATCGAATTGGGAGCACGCACCACAAGATCCATGTCGCCGTCGGCGTCCAGATCTGCGGCGGCAATCTTCAGCCCTAGTTCGATCGTCGCAAAGGAGCCGATGGTCGAGGCTGTAAAGCCACCCACACCGTTGTTCGTGAAGAGCCGATCCGCCGTGTTCGAGAACGCCGCAGCAAAGTCCAAGTCTCCATCTCCATCAAAGTCCGCAACCCTCGCAACACCACCAACAACACCCTGCGTGATGTACTCACGCACGTATTGCTGACCGAGGACTCCGGGGTTCCGACCAAGAACCAAACCGGTGGAGACGAACGTGGCCTCTTGAATCAGAAAGTCTCCGTCACCATCTGCATCGAAGTCTGCGACAGCAAGCAAAACGTCCCCTCCCAAGAGCGTGAGCGGAACAGGCGTCTGCACGAACGACTTGGGCGCAACCTGGATGTAGACGACGTAAGTTGACTCCCGAGTAATCACGTCCAGCATCCCATCGCCATCCAAGTCATATGCGGCGGCACCATTTGTGCTGTAGCGAACCAAATCCTCCCAACCACCATCCGCGGTTTGAGACCAGAGCGCGGTCGAACCGACGATCTCGGCAGCACCGTCGCCCTCGAAGTCCGCAATCGCTTGGATCCCAACTCTCAAATCCACGGGATTGAGGGCAACGTAACGACCATTTCCCAGACTGAGCAGAGTCTGCCGTGAAGCGATGTCGTCGTCCCCGTCGCCGTCAAAGTCCCCAATCCCAAAGCCAGAGAAAAGATTGGGCACCTCCGTGGGCGTCGCAGTCCGAAGCGTCAGCGCACCAGATCCATCGCTCTCTAGGTAGCCAAGGAAGTCCGGGTTGCGGATAAGCAACAGATCTGAGTCTCCATCACCGTCGACATCGGCGATGCGGGTTTGGCCGATGGGAATGTTCGTCGGCACCCCCTGAGGCTGCAAGACTCCGAATCCATCATTGAGGAACACGAGATACTCCCGCGCCGTCCCACCCTGCGTGGTAGCGAACTGCACGATGTCAAAGACTCCGTCGCCGTTGAGATCCATCACTTCAGGCAACGGAACGATGGTCGCCACGCCGCCGGTTGGATCACCCATCGATGTGAATTGCCCAGTCCCGTCGTTTGCAAAGAGCTCCAGCGACCCCGCGCGCGCCACGAGCAAGTCCAAGTCGGCATCCCCATCAAGACGTGCGAGCCAGCGACTCGGAGCCGGACCAAACCCAAGGTTGGGTCCGGGAATCAACGATCCAAACTGGCCATTCCCTAGGCTCGGGAACACGCTGATGTGCCAGCCAGACTGCGTAACTCGTGACAACAACAAGATGTCCTCGAGACCGTCACCCGTAAGTTCCCCGGCGATCACAGAGAATGGCCGGCCCACAGAACCGGCGATTGGGATGACGGGCGCCTGCACGAGTCCTTGACCCGCTTGATTCACGTAGACTCGGATGAGGTCGTTCGCACCACCACCTAGTTCTAGGGAGATCAGGTCTGGGAACGAGTCAGTCGTTGCCTGGATCACGGTATCGACCGACGCCGTTGCGGCGAACAGGCGACGCGACGTCCAGCGAAGATTCGGCCCCATGCTCCAAAGGTCTCGCTCGCCGTCGACCGTTGGAGCGATCAGATCCTCCACGCCGTCCTGATCGAAATCGAGAACCCGCCCAAGAGCTGTTGCTCGCGGCTTCAGACGCTTCCCAGGTTCAGCAACAAAGTCGTAGCCGGGGCTCTGCGCCAACCCGACACCGGACAACGCAAGCAAGAGGCCTGCAATTAAAACAACGGGAAGAGTGCGTGCGATCATCAACTGCCTTGTTGAATGCTTGGTGGAGCATGAGAGGGCGTCGGGACCAGACCCGAGATGCAACTAGGCTACGGCATCAGGGACTTCGCGAGAGAAACGGAGGAGCGCGTGCCCCGAAGAGTGGCCGATTTGACATCGGCATCGGATCCTTGGCGATCGGGGGAGCATCCGCAGATGGTCGGAATTCCCAATGAGCTGGCCCGACCCGTGAGCTGCGATGCGGGGTGCAGAGCTGGTGCCTGCCGCAAGAGCCAACCGACCCGCTACGGCCCTGGGGCTAGTACTTCGGCAGCCAAGTGTCTTCCGTCGTGAGCACGAAGCCCCGGTACGCAAAGTCCAAGATCATGTCGCCCCACAACGCAGCGGGGATGATCGCGAACTCATGCGTGCTGTCTGGCTTCATCTCCCGCACAGCCGCAACGTATTCCTCAGAATAAAGCATCAGGCCCCGGGTGGGCTGCTCGCGTTCCGGCGCCCGAGTCATGTAGTGCTCGAGCATGGAAGTGCAGGCCGAACAGCCGGGGCGACCCGCGACAAGTAGCACCCGCTCACCGGACCGAACCTCCAGGTGTTGCCGAAGTTCTTGAATCTGCGCTGCAGACAAGCCCGGCCCCAGTGTGTCCAGCGTCCGAGCGACGGCCAAACCCGCGGTGCAAACCAGCACGCATGCTGCGAGCCATCGTCTCCATGTACAAAATCGCCGCGTGGGTTGACTCATGCCCGAAGCTGACCGGTTGGCCCACAGCAACATGACAAGACTCCCCACCCCGCCGCAGACTGTGGCCGTGAACATCAGCGAAGCAGGCAGCTCAACACGCCCCAAACATGGACACGTGGATCCTGTCGAGGTGATGTAGCGATTGACGCAGGTCAGCAGGAGCGCAGAACCGAAGCCCGTGGCAGACGCCAGTCGACGACCGACAACACCACGCTTCGGGAGGATCAGCATCCATCCGACGACAACTTCGAAAACGACGATTGCAGCAACCGCGAAAAGCACGGCTTCATCGCCGGAAAGGGACTGCTGGAGCAACTCAACGAGGAGCTGCGGTTCCACTGACTTGGCCACCCCCGCTACAAGCATCAGGATTCCGAACGTCACCTCGACGCCGCGTGCTATTCGCAGAAGTCGATTCAAGACCTACCCAGATCCCATTCGATGACGCGTCGAAAAGAGGAATCCGTCGCGGGCAGGACCACGGTTTGGTAGGACTCGCGCTTTCCTCGCCGCTCAAGCCAAACGCGATAAGTTCCTGCCCTAAGGTTGTGAAACTCGTGCACGCTGAAGTCGTCAACTAGCCGTGTCTCACTCGACTGCATAGCGTGATTCATCCGCGCCCGATCGATCCACACGTGCACGTCCTGCGTCAGGTCCGCGCCGCCCATCAATCTACATTCCACCGTCCAGCCACGATGCAGAACCAGGCGTGTATCCAGCGCGCCCGCGTTCACCGCGATTCCGGATGAAGAACCGTCACCAAGCCAACTGAACTCGCGCTCACGATCGGCAATCCGCGGCACGTACACGTCGAGGCGAAGCTCACCCATCGGAGTGCGGAAAAACTCGAACCGTCCTTCTTCTTCCGTGCGCACGACGACGCCTACCGCATTCCGATCGACGCTCACCATCCGAACTGGAGCACTGGCAATCCCTCGGCCAAAAATGTCCGTGACGACACCTCGAATTGGCCCTGCGCTCGGTGCCGGTTCGATCCGAAGCTCAGCGACTCCACCAGCGGTCACGAGCACGGTTTGCGGAACGTTCGTTGGAAGCCAGTGCAGTTCATGGTCAGCATCCACCGACACCAGGTATCTCCCTGGCTCCATCGAAGCCAACTCAACCGTGTCCCCCGGAAACCCCTGTAGCACCACCTGCGGCTGCGAGCCATCGCGGGAAGTCAACGAAACATGCACGCCACGGGACCAGGGTGGGACCTCGAACTTCGCTGCCCCGGGAATGGTGGGCTCGAGTTCCAACACAACGCGTATGGCGCCTGGCCTAGTCACAACGATGACGTGAGACAGTTGTCGGCCTCGTTCGAGCGTGAGCTCACTTGCCAACTCGCTGGCTGAATCCGAGTCGCCGCGCCTCACAACGACGCGGTGCCGCCCGGCCACCAGAGCAGACCAAGTAACCAACCCCAAGCCGTCGGAGCGCTGCGTGCCTTCACCTTCAAGACGCACCGCAACGCCGCGCAATGGCACCCCCAGATCATCGACCACCTGAACCTGCAGTCGCGAGGTCGCGGTGCGTAATACGATCCTGACCACACGGTTCGACGGTTGCTCAAGCAGGATCCGCGTTTCGGATGCATGACCCACGATCCGATCCTCGCCACAATTGGCGACAACCCAAGAATGCACCTGGATCGAAGGCAAGGTGGCGACTCCCAGTGAGTCGGTGGATGCACGCGACACGTCCGTTCCTTCCTGCGCTCGGTGGAGCGCCACGGGCACCGCAGCCATCGGTTGCCCTTCTTCGTCCACCACGGTGACCTCAAGCGAGGAACCGTGTGCCGGCTCGACCGTTGAACGGACCAACTTGCGCAGTCGCGCATCAGGGTCGCGAGCACCAACGGCACCGATTGCGCTCTGCGGATTATCGACGAACCGCAGGCTCTCAAGCGCACGCAACCCGACTGATGGCAATTCACGTTCGCTGAGCAGAGTCTCCTGAACCATCATCGCCGTCACAAGGAGCACCACGACAACAGCAACGCAGCGAGCGGCAAACCGCACGCTGCGTTGCCAGTTGGGCCGAAGAATCGGTTTCCGTGGCATGGCTAGAGCTGCCTCCAGCGAACCACCACGTGGTCATCCTGTAAGTAGCCAATGACTCGAATGAGAAAGTGCTTCACCGTGTCCACAGAAGCATCCGGATCATCCTGGAGCGAGGCCAAGTAACAGTGGCCGCGCTGCACAGGTAGCGACACGCCATTCGGCCCGGGCTTGCTTACAGCAAACCATCGCTCCGACTCGCCGTGAATCTGGTCGCTACCGACCTGGCCGTCCTTGAGCTCCAGCGAATAGAACGCAGACCCCAAGGTCCCTTCGAGTTTCAGATCACGCAGATCCCTGAACGCACTTTGGACTCTGCCTTGACGCCCCACGGAGAGCACTTCATCACCCCAGCGATCAAAGACTAGGTCGCTATCCATGTTGCGGACTTCGCCATCCTGCAGCAGCAAGCCTGGACCACCGGTTTCAAAGCTCAGCGTGTTCGAGAGTCCGTCGTGGGACCGGAGCGTCGCAATTTGATGCTGCACTTCGGGCGCCTTGAGAAGGTCAGTTGCGTTTGCAGAGTCGGCGCGAAGTGACTTCGAGGCATCGCAACTGGAGAACGCCAACAAACAGAAGCCAAAAGCCACTGTCGTTGTGAGGAATTTGGTCATCGTGATTATCGATCGGTTCAATGTCTGAGGGTTATGGACCTCACCGCGACGGATTCATCGAATCCGCAGCGATGAAGTTGCGTGCGATCGCGCTTAGCCGCCGAGACCTACGGGCGGAAGTTGCCCGCAAATGCCGACTCCTGCCGTGCCATCGTCGCCGGAAGCGCCCGCGGCTCCTGTTCCTTGAGCGATGCCACCGGCACCGCCGTCCCCTTTCGCACCACCGACGCAGCCTTGACGAAGCGCCTGGCCGCCATTGCCACCCTTGCCACCTTTGCCACCATTGCCGGTGTTAATTCTGCCGTTGCCGCCAACGCCACCATCTCCACCGTTGCCGCCGGGGCAGCCACAGCCACCGTCACCACCCTTGCCGCCGATCATCCCGTGAGCGTTAAGGCCGATACCGTCACCGCCAGCACCGCCTTTGCCACCGTCGCCACCTTTCCCGGTTCCACGGGCATCACCGCCCTTGCCACCTTCGCGACCCGGGGTGCCGTCGCCTGCCTTTCCAGCATCTCCGCCATCGCCACCATTGCCGTTCACGAAGCCACCCTGACCGCCGTCACCACCCTTGCCGGCGAGGCCACCGTCTGGTCCGCCGTCACCGCCACTTCCGCCTTTACCGCCGGTGCTGCTGTTGGGACCACCGACACCGCCAGCACCACCATTCCCACCGCGGCCCATTCCGCTGCCATCGCCACCGTGGCCACCTTGACCGCCAAAGCGATTCGCAGCGGACCCGTCACCACCACGACCACCATGGCCACCTTCGATGCCATTGCCACCTGGACCACCGTTGCCGCCGTTGTTGCCGCCGTTGCCACCGTCGCCGGCTCCGCCCATCCACGCATCGCCGCCTCGTCCACCTTGCCCGAGCCCGTGACCATTTCCTCCGCGTCCGCCGTTGCCGGCCGTCAGACCGCCACGACCCCCAGAGCCTCCCCAGCCATTTCCGCCACCGGTCCATGCCGGACCTCCCGTTCCACCGTTTCCGCTACCAGTCCCGCCAAAACCGCCGCCATGCATGCCGGGACCACCGTTAGGGCTACCCGACGTGCCACCTGCCCCGGGAAGACCATTCTGCGCGCTGAGTCCGGTGACCAAGAAAAGAGTTGTCGCCATCTTCGCGACCAAGAGTTTCGTGTTCATGAGTGTTGCCTTTGTTGAGGTTTGCGCTGAGAGAGTCATCGCAAGTCCGCGGAAGGTCTCATCGTTCACAGAGAAACTTGGGCTCGGTCGGTAGCCCCATCGAAAGCATGGCCGCTCTGCGATACATCAATGCTCGAGTCTTCTGCGCACCTTGCCGTGATCCATTCCCATCGCGGCCAACCGCAGTGCGACTCTCATCACTCCCGAATTGATCGCCGGTTCTGCCTGCGGGGAGGAGCGACCTCCTCCCCCCGCGAGAGCGAAACTGCGGGCTTCATTCCTAGCCCGAGGGTTCTACCGCTCGAACCGCTGCGCAACCGGATGCATGTCTGGCTTCGCTTCTCGGCGTCGTTCCGAGACGCCATCGCGTGGGCCGTCCTGGCGCCGTACGAGCGCGAGCGTCAATTGGGCTTCTGGAAGATCCGGCTGGGCCAGGCGTCGATCACCGGGCCGCCCTTCGCACCCGTGACGACGAAGTTGTCACCTGGCAGTACGGCGTGACTCGGCTTCCCACCAAGCTTCG
>CBESZZ010000200.1:0-6995 GCA_965534055.1 uncultured bacterium
CTGGCCTCGTTTTCGGAGGCGGTGACCGGGGGGGGGCCGCCTCAATCTGGGCTGTGCAATCCCCGCTGCAGATCACGCGCGGATGGTGAAGGCCCAGGTGTCATTGGCCCGTTGATCTTCCCAAGCACGATCCTCGATCACGGCTTCTTGAGCGGACTGATCGCTGAATGGGTTTGGGTTCAACTCGGCATGTCAGCATCCACGGAATGGCCGGCGATCATCGCCATAGCGCGCTACCGTGGTCCTATGGATGAGAACCGATTCCAGGATGACTTTTCCCGCGGTGTGTATTCCTTTATCAAACGCGTCTTGGTCGTCTGCCCTGCCTGTTCCAATGCTGCCACGCTGTCGCAGACTGAGCGTCGCCTCACCTGCGGTCGCTGCGGTTTGGTTCGAAACGATATTGCCTGGAGCACGGCGGGCTCCAAGTGCAACAGCGCCTCGCTGTCCCGCTTCCTCCGAGCACCTACCTGCGGTGAAGAACTCTGGGCCTTCAATTGCGAGCATCTTGCCTATCTGAGAGACTATGTCGCCGCCAAGCACCGAACCCGTGAGCGTGACGCTTACGGCTGGTCCAATAGATCGCTCGCGAGTCGGCTACCCAAGTGGATCGCATCGGCAAAGAATCGCGACGACGTGCTGCGCGCCATCGAGCGACTTGAGAAAAGGCTGTGTGCTTTGGACGTCCCCGGACAGTAGCAAGCCAACCGAAGAACCCACGATCCACGGAGTCGCGCTGCCCTTGCTTCCAGCAGCCCGGGCGGACGCGCATCGAAAGCGGTTTCGGCGCGGCCGTTGATTGGCGGCCCTGACGCGCACGTGTAGCGAGCGCGGCGCGAACGATTGCCCACGGCCAATCGGTGAAGTTGCTCGTGGATCGCTCAACGGCGATCGTTCAGATCTAGCGAAGCATCGACTTCAGGCGCGCGAACATCCAGCCGCCGAAGCCGTGCGAATCGTTGGACATCGGTTCGCGTTCGGCCGTGGGCGCTTCCGGTTTCGGCTCATCGACGGGCTTCATCAGGGTGGCGATGCCACCGACCGGGTGAGATGTGAAGGCGCGTCGACTTCGCTGACCTCGTTGACCTGGCCCTGCGGTGGCGTGCTCTCGGGGCTCGCTTCGCTGGAAACCGGCACCTGCAGGGTGGCGGGTTCGACTGGCTTCGGCGAACCGCCCTTTGCCTTCGCCTTGGAGCTGGTGGAGGATCGCAACGGCACGCGATCCAGAGCCGACTTCTTCGAAGACTTCTTGAAAGCCGGCATCCGGGTCACCGGGTCAACGCTCTGAGGCTCGGGTTCGCTGACTGCGGTTGCGGCCAAGCTGTCGATGTCGAGTTCCGAGTTCTGGGCGTGATCGATGGCGTCTACTTCGGCCAGCTGTTCGTCGGTCTGTATCGACGTCATTGAGACCGTCACTTTGGCGCTTGGTGGAGTCGCTTCATCGACTTGCCCTTGCGATTCCACCGTTCCCATCGGCTCCATCCTGGCCAGGAGCTGGCCCAGAGTGGTCTGTTGTCCGGCGGCCTCGAAGTTCGCGCTCTGAAAGACCACGCGCTGCATGGCATCTCCGTCCGAAACGGACGGGTCGAGCGAAACTCCCTCAACACTGACCGGGTCGCTCCCGATGTCGGTGAACCCGACCGGCGCGTTCTCCATTACGAGGGTCCCGAGCTGCTCTACGGCTAGTTCGGTGGCTTTCGCCTTCTCCTCGTTGCGGTCGTAACCCTTCCTGGACTGATAGCGTCTTCCGTCTGCCACGTGTACTCGTTCCTGCCGGCCAATGCCGGAGTTCGGTGCCTAATTCGATCCCTTTGCCTGGTGAGTTTTTCGACACCGAGGGGTTCGGATGTGGAGTCCTTCGACGGGGTGGCCAAATTCTGGTCTCGGAACGGGACGGCGGGCCGCTACCTTCCCCGCCATGTCGATGCTGGGGCTTCAAGACGTCGCGAAATCCTTCGGCGACAAAGTGCTCTTCTCAGACGTCACGATCACCCTCAACGAGGGGGATCGCGTCGGTCTGGTGGGGGCGAACGGTGGTGGCAAGTCCACGCTTATGCGGGTCCTCGCGGGCACGGAAGTTCCCGATCGTGGGGATCGCACCATCCGACGGGGGATCAGCTTCGGCTACCTCTCGCAGGATCCCGTGGTGGATCCGGAGCTGACGATCATGCAGGCGATCCGGGAAGGGCTGGGACGTCGCGGGGAAGTCCTCGACCAGCTCGCCGTGATCCACGAGCAGCTCGCGGATCCGGAGCTGCAGATGAAGGAGATGGAGCGGCTGCTCGCCAAGTCGGGCAAGCTCGATGCCGAGCTCGATGCCCTCGGTGGACACGACGTGGATCACAAGGTTTCAGCGCTGATCACCGAGCTGGGTTTGGATCGCGAGGACGCCCCCGCCGAAACGACGATCTGCGCGACTCTCTCCGGCGGCGAGCGTCGGCGTGTTGCGCTGGCTCGATTGCTGCTCGCGGATCCCGACGTGATGCTGCTCGATGAGCCGACGAACCACCTTGATGCCATCGTCATCGATTGGCTCGAAGATGTGCTCGCGGCCACCCGCACGACGCTCGTGATGGTGACGCACGACCGCTACTTCTTGGACCGCGTCACGACGCGAATCTTGGAGATCGACGGTGGTGAGATTCACGCTTACGAGGGCGGCTACGCTGACTTCCTCGTGGGCCGCGCCGAGCGATTGGCGCGCGACCTCAAAGAAGAGTCCACGCGCTTGAACATCCTGCGCCGCGAGACCGAATGGATGCGCCGCGGCCCGCCTGCGCGCACGACCAAGTCCAAGAGTCGCGTTGCGCGCTACCAGGCGCTCGCGGACTCAGCGCCCGATCCAGTGAGTCGCGAACTGATGTTCGAGATTCCGCCAGGACCACGCCTTGGTTCGCGTGTGCTGCGAGCGACCGATATCACGAAGAGC
The DNA here is from genome assembly GCA_965534055.1 of uncultured bacterium. Classification (GTDB taxonomy): domain Bacteria; phylum Planctomycetota; class UBA1135; order UBA1135; family UBA2386; genus CBESZZ01. Next base: position 2,930 of record CBESZZ010000200.1, read on the forward strand.
TTTGGTGACCGCGTTGTGCTGCCGGCGCTGAATCTGGAGATCGACGCTGGTACGCGGGTTGGCATCGTCGGGCCGAACGGTGCCGGCAAGACCACGCTCGTGAACCTACTGATGGGTGAGTTGCAGCCGGATTCAGGCGAAGTCGTGCAGGGCTCGACGGTGAAGTTCGCAGCGATCGATCAAAAGCGACGCGACCTCGACAACTCGAAGACCGTGCTCGAAGAGGTCTCCGGCGGCAACGACTACGTGGCCGTAGGCGATCGCATGATGCGCATCGAGACGTTCCTGGAGCAGTTCCTGTTCCCGGGCCAGAGCAAGCACACGATGGTGGGCAAGCTGTCGGGTGGTGAGCGCAACCGCGTGTTGCTCGCCAAGCTGCTGTCTGCCGGCGGCAACGTGCTCGTGTTGGATGAGCCGACCAACGACCTCGATCTAACCACGCTGCGTGTCTTGGAAGAAGCGCTGATGGCGTTCCCAGGCGCGGTCATCGCGGTGAGTCACGATCGCTACTTCTTGGATCGCATCGCGACGCGAATTATCGCGCTCGACGGTCACGGCGGTATGCGCGTGCACGAAGGCGACCTCAGCGGTCTGCTCGAGAAGATGGGTAAGGAGCGCAAAGAGCTCGAGGACGCGGCGAGCAAGGTGAAGCGCAGCGGCAAGTCGAAGTCCACGAAGCCATCTTCGTCAAAGTCCGGGAAGGCAACCAAGAAGCTGTCGACTCGCGAGCGCGAAGAGCTCGACGGGTTGCCGCGTCAGATCGAAGAAGGCGAAGCGCGCCTTAGCGCGATGGATCAACGCCTCGGGGATCCCGAGCTGTGGTCGAAGCCGGCTTCTGCGCAGAGTTCTGATCCAGGCACGCTGCAGGCAGACCGTGAGAACCTGGCGAAGCAGATTCAGGGTTACTACGCGCGGTGGGAAGAACTCGAAGCGCGCTCCAACCGCAGCTGACGCACGGATCGGATGCGCGGCGCGCTTCCTACGTGGCGTGCTTCCTACACGGCAACGCTAGAACCTGAACGTCACGCCTGCACCGAGCCCAAAGTCCGGGGCGGAGCTGGAGAGCCCGAGGCTGACGATGGTGTCGAACACCAGGTTCTCGTTCACCGGGAATGACACGCCCGCGTCGCCGATGGCGACGTAGGAGCGGCTTCCCGATCGGATAATGCCGGCGTACTCGACCCACAGGCCGACGTCTTCGGTGAGCGCGTGGCTGACGACGACCGAGTGCGTGAAGTCCGCGCCGTAGTTGCCGTTGCCGTTGAGCGAGACCGCGTCGCCGCGGATTTCGGCGCCGAGATGTGTGGCGCCATCGAGCGTCCATGCACCGGTCAGAATCAGTCCTGCCTGGATGTCTTCGGCTGAGAGGCCGCGCGCGCCGGTGGGGAAGGTGATGAACGGGATCACCGCGAGTGCTTCGTCACCGCCCTCGTTGCCGTAAAGGTTGCGCTTCACCCGGATGGTGACGTCGCTGCCGCCGTCGACGGTTTCCGCGCGGGTGTAGGGCGTGAACAGCAGCTGTAGGTCGGTGTAGGCGTCGACCCCGACTTTGGCGTTGAACGAGGCGAACGCGTAGCTGTCGTTGTCGCCGTCGCGCGCGATGTCGAAGAAGCTCACCTCGATCTGGCGCGCGCCAGCGTCCACGGTGATCGGGCTCTCCGTCACGGTGGGACGGTCTTGGGAGAGCGGGCGCCAAAGCGACCGTGGAGTCGGGTTGAGGAAGGTGTTGCTGTCCTTTGTCTCGGGAAACGTGCGCGGATGTTGGGTGCGCGTACCAAACGGGACCGGATCCTGAGCTTCCGGGTCTTGGTTCTTGAGCTCTTGGTTCCCTAGGTCTTGGGGCGTTGCTTCCTGAGTACTGTCGCCCGCCCCGGGGACTCGCGTCTTGTTCGCTTCGGGCAGATTTCGCGGCGCAACTCCGGGGGTGCGCGGCCGCATCCCCGGCCTGTGCAAGCCGGGCTTGGTCGGTTGCCCTTGCGCTGCAACCGAGGTCCCAACGCAGCAAAGGGCAAGAATCGAGAGCGGCAGCGGGAGTCGGGGCATCCTGCGGATGCTAAGGCTTGCTCCCTGGAGCCCCTGGGATTCTTTGGCGGGCTAGTCGAACCGGACGCGCGAACCCGGGGCAATGTCTTCGCTGCCGTCTGCGAAGCGCACGAGGCATTTGCTGCCGCCGTCGTAGTCACGCGCCTGGACCAGGAGGATCGCAGGCTTGTTGAAGGCCGTGCACGGTGCGTCCATGGAGGGTTCAAGGCCGCGCCAGAATCGATAGAACGGGTTCTCATCCCATTCTCGAGCCAACGTTGTGGTCTCGGTGTGCCCAGGATAGATCGGTGTGTCGTGTGGGACCGCGGCGAGGATCTCCATGAGCGAGTGGCGGAGTTCGGCGACGGTCGTGTGCCCTGTTCCGCGGGTGCCACCGATGCTCCCGCGGAACAGCGTGTCGCCGGTGAATAGGGCGCGAGCTGCCGGCGATTGAACTAGGAACGACAGTTGGCCATCGGTGTGGCCGGGCACGTGGAGTGCTTTGACGGTGAAGGGGCCCGCGGTGAGCTTGTCTTGATGCTCGAGCGGCTGACTCACCTTGAAGTCGAGCCGAGCAGCTTCCAGCGGATGCGCACAGACAACGAGTTCGGGGAAGGCGGTGATGAGCTCTGCCATGTTCGATACGTGGTCGATGTGGTGGTGGGTGAGCAGAAGGTGGCTGGGGTGCCAGTCGTGTTCACGCACCGCAGCGAGCAGCGGTGCGAGCGGCGCACCCGAATCCACGAACAGCGCGGGACCGCCGCGCTCTGCGCCAATGAGCCAGGTGTTCGAGAGGTAGCCGGGAGCTTGGCTTACGAGGACTTGCATGGGTGCGGCATACGCGAAGGGAAGCCATCCCAGTGTCTCAAGATTGCCTTTCTCAGTCTGTGTAATGCGACGTCCGAGCAGCGTGCGGCGATCGGCTACATTGAGGTCGTTCCCCATGACACGAGGCCTTATGGAGACTTTGCATCGCTTGTTTCTTGGCGCGATTACCTTCGCCGGTTCGGTGGCGACGCTTGCCGCGCAGACCGACACGCAGCCTGCCGCATTGGAGGACCCGTGGCGGTCGCGGTCGCAGAACCCATGCCGTTGAGTGTGCCGGTGCTGTTGGCAAAGAGCGCAGGGTTCTTCATTCACGCTGTTCCGAACAGCACGGGACGAGTGATGGTCCGGCCCGCCGAGCAAGGGTTGGCGCTGTGCGTCACCGATCGTCAAACGGGGGGAGATGCGTGTTGCTCTGAGCACCGGGCTTCAAGAGATTCCGACCGTGCGGATGTCTTTCCGCCGTCGTCGGTTGGCCTACACCGTCGGAGGTAACGGCTCACGCACCTCCAACCGCGACCAAAGCGCAGCTTCGAGGGGCCTGGTCGGCGAACCAAACCATGCGAGCTCTGGTCCCGAGGTGACAGCGCGGAAATCGATCGTGGCGAGACTCCATCACGGCATCTGTTGCTCGTGCCCGACACTTGTCGGTGCCCCACGGAGAAACCTGAAACTCTGAGCCGCTCCAATGGACATGCCGGCTTTTCGCGAATGGACCAGTCGAATGGACTGCCATTGCACGGCCCATCACCTCCCCCGGGTCAAGCCTCATGCCTCTCCCAACTCTGCGTCTCGCCGTCGCCTTTTTTCTAGCCTCCGCCTTTGTATCTCCGGGGGTGACTCAGCAGCTCTCAGGTACCGCCGGCCAGAGCGGCGTCTCTGGCGTCTCTGGCGACAACGGCGTCAGCGGAGTTGCTGATTTCACATCCCTTAGCGGCGGGAGTGGCAGCGACGGTTCAGTCGGCAGTGACTGCACCTTCGTTCACCAAGAAACCTAGTGCCGGAAACGGCGGTATGGGTGGCAGCGTCTACTGCCGAGCGGAGACCGCGGCCGCCGTTGGGGGAGGCGGCGGGAATGGTGGCTACTCAAACGGCGCGAATACCTATCCTGGGTCTGGTGCAGCTAGTGGTGTTGGTGTGGGGACAGGTTCCAACACGCCGGGAGCCGCCGGGTCCGATGGCGTCTGATCGAGGACACTCGCGTGGGATGCCGGTGTGA
>CBESZZ010000201.1:0-6985 GCA_965534055.1 uncultured bacterium
ATGCGCGGACCACGGGTTTCGATCTGGATCTGGTTCCACTGCCCGTAGCGCCAGGCTCGACGGGCGTAGGGCGCGTCGACGAGTGGGTAGATCCAGTCCCGTCCGTGCGTCTCGTAGATGCCACCGCTGTAGCCCCGCGGCGAGGCGTCGATCTCCACCTGGTAGCCGGCGATCTTCTCCCCGGTTTCGATGAGCTGCGATCGAATCTGCACGCCTGAGTTGAGTTCGGCGTCGGTCTTCACTTCGAACACGAGGTCGAAGTCCTTGTAGCTCTTGTTGCTTGTGAGGTACGAGCTGCGTGAGCCTGCCTTGGTGGTGCCGACCAGAACGTTGCCCTCCCATACGAAGGGTGCGGTTCCACCGCGGATCTCAAAGCCGGGGAACTCGCCTTCGGCAGCGTCTGGATCGGGCGCCAACAATGGCTGCCACTCCACGCTTGTTTCCCACTCCGGTGCTTCGCCAAGCTCCGCGATCCAGATGTTGCGGTAGCGAACAGGGCCGCGCGCGTTGCTTTCGTGATTCTGCAAGAACAGACGACCCAGTTGTTGGCCATCGGTGCCCGCTTCCTTGTTCTTTCTGAACGAGCCCGTGGGTTCGGTGAGTTCAATGTCATCGTGGATGCGAACGTCGTTCCAGTAGACCGTCGCCCGCGCATTCGCGACCTTCTCGCCATCCTTGAATCGTGGAGCGGTGAACTCGATGTCGAACGCCTGCCAGGTTCCCGGACCGGTCGACGCATTCGCGATGGGCGGGTGCTGGCCATACACCGCGCCGGCGGAGTCCTTGCCCAGCTCAACTTCTCGACCCGCTGGAGTGCCCAACACCTGCAGCTCATAGCGCTCTTGGAGCACAACACCGCTGTTGGCCGCAAGCTGGCCTTCCCCGCCTTTTGGGCAGAACCACTCGACATGGATCCGGCAATCGCCGAACTCGGCCACGCTGGTGAGCGAACCGGTCAACGCGTTGATCTTGACCTCGCCATTGAGCTTCATCAAATCAGACTGCTTGCGTCGACCGTCGCGATTGAGGCCTGTCCGACCTTCGGGCAGGAAGCTTGCCTGAGGGCTCTTGGTCAGCAGCGGCACAGCGTGAACCGGCCGTTCAACGCCGACGCCCAATGGCCCCAGAGCGTTCGCCGTGCGGACCTCGTCTTCGTCTTCAAACTTGCCGAACTCCAATCCGGGAACCCGACTCATCGTGTACCAAGCCTCTGTGGACCAGATGGGTTCGCCGGTCGTCGAAACAGGGTCGATCACGACATGGATACAGGAGCCAGCCTGGATACCTTCAATCTTCAACTGGACCCCACGCCCATTGCCCATGGGCTTCGCGCTACTCACGGTCAATTGAGCCTCATCCAACTTGGGCCCGCCGTAGGCAGCGGTTGCTTCGTAGCGCCACTGCTTGACCGTGTAGTTGGCTGGATTCGCCAACCAGCCCTCGTCAACCGACTTTGTAAAAGTGATCGCCAACCCATCGCTCTGGGCCCAGATAGACAACATCTCAAAAGGCTGCACGTCTTGGGGCACCAACCGCTGCAGTCCGTACTGCGTCCCCTGCCAATGCCAGTTGCCGCCAGCACCGGTGCAGCCCACAAAAAGGTCACCGTCGCGCCCCCAAGCCATGCGATTCACACCACCTTCAATCCCTTGACTGTGACGAAACAACGCGCCTTGCCAGACGCCGCCGATCTGCTCCAGAGCCAAACGACGAATGCCGCCCGCGGTCAGATCGCCCACCAACATCTGGCCACCATATAGGCCGCCTTCAATCAACAGCGGCTGCGTCGGTGAGTTGCAAACTTCGTTGCCGGGCATCAGCACTGCCGCGGGCACGCGCTCTCGGTCACAGTAGACGCTGGGATGCCCGCCTTCGGGGAACCGCACGTCGAGCTGCGGTACGAAGTTGGTGTTGTTGTAGTGCCCGTAGAACCCACCGTCGTAGATCGGCGCGAACACGTTGGCCGGCATCCACGTGCCCTGGTTGTCCGCGTAGAACAGCTGCCCATTCGGACCGAACCCCAAGCCGTTTGGCGTGCGCAACCCACCGGCGATGACGCGGGTAAGGTTCGACGCGAGATCCACTTCGATGACCGTGCCGCGCATTGGACCGTTCGTGCCGGCATTCGTGCCCATGCCATCCCACGCTGGCGGAGCCATAACAGTCGACAGGCCCGCGTAGAGCTTGTTGTCGCGGTGCACGACGCTGAACGTGAACTGGTGGTAGTTCCACGCGTCCCAACCCTTGCCCACGGTCTCATGCGTCTCGAAGAAGCCGTCGCCATCCTTGTCGAGCAGCCGCGTGATCTCCCGGCGTTGCGACACGTAGAGCGCGTCACCCACCGCGCAGACCCCGCATGGCTCGAGCAAGCCCATCGCGACGACTTCGACGCGCAAGGGCTCATCGTCGTAGACGCCGAGCACGGCATAAAGCGCATCGGGCTCTTTGCTCTCGATGTCAGGCAACCGAACTTCGTCACGCTGCAACGGATCAAACGTGCCGACGATGATGCGCCCGTCGTCCAGGCACGCGAGCCCGCCCACTTTGGGTTCGAACCCCTCAGGACGAATCGTCTCTACGCGATAGCTCGGGTGCACGCCCTGCAACGGCGTGCGGTCGCCAGGTCTCCGAATCGACTTGAAGCGCTTCGGACCAGGCGCCACCAACCGCGTGGGGTCTTCTTCCGTGTGAAGCACGGAATGCGGCACGAGCACGAAGTCCTTCCCGCCCGGAGTGCGCCAAAAGAGCTGCAGGGCGCGCTTGCCGCCACGATCGAAGTGCTCCACGAACAGTTTGTGCGATCCGCTGGCAAGCGGCACCGGTTCGCCGTCCATGGGCGTCGCCGCGTGATGCCCGCCATGGTCGACGACTAGCTTGTCGTTCAGGTAGAGCTTTGATCCGTCATCGCTCACCAGTCGGAACGCGTAGTCGCCAGCAACCTCGACGCGCAGTTCAGCCTCGACGGTTGAGTAGGTCGCGACGCCAAGCGCGGGCAGCGCTTCGCCGACGAAATCGATCTGGCGCCGCCGCTCGTTGAAGTTGGGAGTTTGGCCGGAGGCGAGCTTCGGGACATCGTCCACAGTCACCGGCAAGAGGTAGCTCTTCAGCGTCACCCCGGGTTTCGTGCGCGGTCCTACCTGCCCATGCAACGGCGACCCAACGAACGCGCCAACGACGACCAGGCAAGACAGCAAGCTACGCATCCGAAACCTCCACTCGAAGCACACACGACGGTAAACAGGAGTTCGGAGGCTATCAGAGGCACCTACACGACGCGCGAACTTGCTCGGTGGCGTTCTCTCGCGGCAGTGTTCCCACCCGCGAACGTTCTTACTCCGCAGCGTTCCTACCCGACGTGTCTTGCGCTTCGCCATCGTTCGCCTCGGCCTCACGGGCAACCCACTCTTGATGTGTCCGCCACACGGTCGGCCACATCTCCGCGAGACCCCGGGGAGCCAAGCCGAACTCGACCCGCATCACGTCCACGAGATCGGTGGCGCTACGCAAGGTCCGTTGCTGCTCACCATCCGCCCGCACCAGAGTGAACACCGCACCTCGCAGCGTCGCAATTCCTCCACGTACGAAGCGATGGCAGTTGAGTTTCGCGACGAACTTCGATTCGGGCGAAGTCTGCAACCAGCGACATCGGGGTCCAAAGTCCGCGAGTTCCTGAGGTTCCAGCCTGAACCCGTAGCTCGCGCCATCGCGCTCGTGGTTCAAAAAGAGCCACTGATCACCAGCCGCTTCGAGCCGGTAGACGAAGCCACCCTGCTCGTACGCTCCAGGCCGCAACGGCAATGGTTCAAGAATCGCGTTGCCGAAGCCCACGTCTGCGAGCCAGGGCTCCTCAAACTGCACCACCATCAGCGTGTGGTCGAAGTCCTCGATGGTGCCGAGCAGCGGCCCGCCCACTCGGCTCTTCAGGAACATCACGTCAAAGCCGATCTCGCGCAGCGCCCATGCGAAGAGGGCGTTCATCTCGAAGCACCACCCCCCGCGGTTCTCTCCCACGATCTTGGCAAAGATCCGGGGCAGCTCGAGCGGCAGCGATGTGCCCAAGTGGATGTCGAGGTTCTCGTAGGGGATCGCCGTCAGGTGGTGCCGATGCAGCCCGCGGAGCGTCGCAAGGTCCACAGCGACGTTGTCGGTCCAGCCGATGCGCCGTAGGTATTGGTCCAAGATCACGCGGACAGACTAGGCGGAATTTTTCTAACCTGGTTGTCCCCTCCGTGGTTTGCCAAGCGACATCCTGCTGTGAGGTCGGTGTGGATGGTCCACATCAACCCCGCAAGACTCCCGCAGCTCGACGCTTCAGCCGTGCTGCGGCCTACGATAAGGAAACCACACCATGGCCGAATACCTCTTCATCTATCGCAGCGGCGCCGACGGCACCGGCGACGCCCCTCCTTCCCCAGAACAGATGCAGCAGATCATGCAGCAGTGGATGGACTGGATTCAGGGCGGCACGGAAGCCGGCTGGATGATTGACGGCGGCGACGCACTGCTCCCCGGGGGCAAGGTTCTCGCGGCAGACGGCGCCGTCACGGACGGTCCCCACCCGGAAACCAAGGAGCTGGTCGGCGGCTACTCGATCATCAAGGCCAAGGATCTCAATGAGGCCTTGAAGTACGCCAAGACTTGCCCGCACCACGCCGGTGCGGGCGATTCCGGCGGTGTCGGCGGGATCGAGATTCGACAGCTTGCGAAGATGGCCTAGCGCACCGTGACGCCACATGGCGGAACAGACGAGCGGAGCGCGGACGCGCGCCCGCTGGTTGAGCACTTTTTCCGCCACGAGTCCGCAAATCTCGTTGCCGTCCTGGTGCGTGCGTTTGGCGTCGCCAGGATCGACCTGATCGAAGACGTGGTGCAGGCAGCCATGTTGGAGGCGATGAACTCCTGGAAACACGACCGGGTGCCGCAGAATCCAGCCGGCTGGATTCACCGCGTCGCGAAGCGACGCTTGGTCGACACGCTGCGACGCGAGCGAGTGCACCAGCGCGCGCTGGCGTTTGCCCAGAGCACTTGGGATCAAAGCGAAGTGCTTCTAGATTCCTGGCTCGAAGAGGATCAGGTCCCGGACAGTCTGCTGCGCATGATGTTTGTGTGCTGCCATCCAGACCTCGATCGAGCGTCGCAAATCGCACTCACGCTCAAGATCCTGTGCGGCTTCGGTGTCACCGAAATCGCCCGTGGATTGCTCAGCACCAGGGCGGCGATCAAGAAGCGCATCCAACGTGCGAAGGCTCAGCTCGCGGCGCTGAATCCGCGGCTCGACCTGCCCGAAACCTCGACCCTGAACGAGCGTCTCGCCGCGGTGCACGACGTGCTCTACTTGCTGTTCAACGAAGGCTACAGCCCGTCACGCGGTGCAGAGCCTCTGCGCGACGACCTCTGCGAAGAAGCGACCCGCCTGTGTCACATGCTCTGCGTGCGCGAAATCGGCTCCGCGACCACGAAAGCACTGCTCGCACTCATGCTGTTCCACGCGGCACGCAGCAAATCGCGCGTGGACGCCGACGGTGGCATCGTCTTGCTCGAAGACCAAGACCGGACGCAGTGGAACGGCGCGATGTTTCGCGTCGCCGAGGCATGGCTGGTGCGCTCGTCTCCTGAATCCTCAGCCGACCTGACGCACTTCCATCTCGAAGCCGCAATCGCCCGCAAGCATTGCATGGCCCGGAACCTCGCCGCGACCGACTGGGCCGGTATCGTCAAGATCTACGACCGCTTGATCGAACGCCGCCCATCAGCTATCTACGCGATGAACCGCGCCGTCGCTCGCGCGCAGCTGGGCGATACTTCAGCCGCGGGCGACGAACTCGACAGTTTGCTTGCGGATTCGGAACTGCGGCATCACGTCCTTCTGACGTGCGCACGCGCGAGAGTCTTCGAACTAGCCGGCGATTTCACCGCAGCAAGGCAGCGATACACCCAAGCCGCAGCCATGGACGTCGCGGAACACGAAGCCACTCTGCTCCACCGCAAGATCGCAAAGCTCGCCGAGTCGCCCTAACCTGGCCTTCGGGCGCCAAAGGCCCGTTGCCATGTTCAAAACACAAGACGAAATCATTGCCTCGCTTCTCACCATCAAGGTCGAGGACTTGGAGGCTCCGTTCCCGCCCGGAACGAGTTTTTGGTCGAAGATCTTTGGACCCGCCCCCACGACGCCCTTCCCTCTCGACGCTGCTCAGGCAATCGCTGAGGCAGCGAAACACGGCGTGCAGTTGACCACGTCCGCGGTGGATAACCTCCCTGCTGGCGCCAGCAGATTCGGCGGTGTTCCTGACATGCCAAACGGGGTTTCGTGGCCCACTCGACCCAATCTGCCAAAGAGCGCGAAGCAGCAACGCGCATCGGCAAGTGACGCCGGCGACAGGCAATTCAGTTTCGCATCACCCGAACAACTTGGTGAGGTCCAACAAGAAGCAACGCGGGTTGCGGAGCAGACCGAGTCATCGACCCCGCTGCATTTCGTAGCGCAGATCAACTTCGAAGAACTCGCGGCAAGCGGAGCTCTCGAAGAGTCGCCTGACATGCCCAAGCAAGGGCATCTCCTGTTGTTCTACGACGCCGCGCTGTACCCCATGGGTTTCGATCCGAAAGCCGCGATGGGGTTTCGGTGCCTTTACTTCGACGTCGACGCAAGCGCTCTCGTTCGGCAGAAGACACCTGCGGCGTTGCGCACTCGCAAACGCCCCAACGGTTGGAAGCTCTGCGCAGTCAACGCGGTTCCCTGCATGTTTCCGCCGGACGCTGCACAGGACCTGATCCACGACAAGGGCCTTTCCGAGAAGGAGCATGAGGCGCTCTACAGCTGGCCTGGATACGACACTGCCTCGCTGAAGAAAGCCACCCATCGGCTTGGGGGATGGCCGTTGATCGTGCAAGAACAAATGGAACAAGAATGCGCGTTGGTCACCGCCGGAAAACACCTCGGCGATGGCAAGGCCTACTTGGATCCGGTCAACGCGGCGTTTCTCGA
>CBESZZ010000202.1:0-6952 GCA_965534055.1 uncultured bacterium
GCTTACCTTCCCCCGATGCTCCTTGTCGCCCCGAGAAGCCGTATCGCACCGCGCTTGGTGTGGCGGGAGATCCGCGTCCTAATCACCTGGGTCGCGCTCATCGCGTGGCTTGAGGTGTCAGGCCGTCGATCCACGAGCGATGTTGAAGACGCTGTCGGTGCCCTCGGGTTTTGGATTCTCGTCGGGATGACTGCAGCGTCGCACCGCCGTGCGCCGCTGCGGTGTGTCAGTTTGGCGATGAAGCCCGCGCGTCCCGTGGGGGCTTGGCTGCAGCGACAACGCACCAAGTTCGGCGTGGACCTGCGTGCAGAACCACTGCTACCCCGCCGCGTGCCGCGCTGGTTGTGGCAGGGGTTCGTTGCGGCCATCGCGTTGTGCACCCTCGCTTGGGCGTTGCACCCGATGCTTCCCGAGGGGTTTCGGTCCGTACTCCTGACCGTTTCTCCGACGCTGTGGTTCGCGCTGTTGGGGCCGCTGTGGGTGGCGCTGTTTGCGGGCCTCGTCTTGTTTGCCGTGTTCTTGCCCGTGGCGTTGCTGCACGACCACATTCAAAACGTTTGGCATGCCGTCAGTGGTCGTCGGCGCGGCTTGTGGCACTGCATGCTTGCTGGAGGGGCGCTTGCGGTTGTCGGTCTGATCGCGTCGTTGCCGCCAATCGTCCCGCTCGCGCTCGCAACGTGCGCCGTGGCAATCCCAGCCCTGCTGCTCGCGTTGCCCGGTACGCCCGCAATGTCGGTGTGCTGGCAGTCGAGCGGTGAACGTGCCGATGTTTGGGTCAGCGATTGGACAGTGTTCATGAGTCTGCCCGTCGTTGGTGGCTTTGCGGCGTTGATGGGCCTGGTTGTGTTCGCCTGCGGTGGTTCGCTGACGGGCTGGAATGTCGACACCATGCCTATCACGACAGGGCTTGGCTATCTGTTCGCGTGGTCGCTCCTGATCGGCGCTTGCTACCTGGGGGTCGAGATCTCGTCCGCGATCGTGCGCGCGCGCCGCCGCAATCCATCGGTGGCCGTGCCCGCGATTGTGCGGTTCGTGACGGCGGCCGACTCGCCGGATGTTGCCCAAGATGTTCAGGCCACAGCGGCTCTGGCGGCATCGGGCATCGGAACCTCTCGGCAAATCGAGTCGCTGGAATCTGCGTGCGCGGTTCCTATCGCTCTGGACGCCGACGCGACGACTGAATCATGGCAATGGTCGATGCAGTGGCCGCTGCGCGTTGCCCCAACCGACTTGAGCCATCCCGATCTGATCGCGCGCGTGCAGCGACGCGACGAGTTGCTGCGCCGTCGAGCGTTGATGCGTGGTCTGCAGAAGTGTTTCAAGGCGGCGTCGCAGCGTGAGTTCGCCCGCGGAGAGGGTTTCTGGGTGAATCCCCACCTATGGATCTCCACCGGTCTGGCGCGCGATGTTGACGAAGAAGCCAGTTGGACCGTGGGGCCGCAATTCCGAACTGTGATGCCTTTGGCTGCTCGCGCGCATGCACACACGGTCTTCCGAGCACTGTCCGTAGACCTACTGTTCGTCGAAGACGGCGTGGGGTTCCGCAAACTGAAGCGGGTCTACGCCACCATGTTCGACTGGTTCGACAAGAACGGCTCGTCGCGTCCACTCGAAGACATGCAGTTCAGCGGCGTGCCCGGCGTGCGCGTGATCCTGCACGTCTACGATATCGACACCCCGCTGGACACCGAAGGCTACGACGAGCCCGACTACCGCGGCATTGGCCGGGCGCGCATCCTGCACGTATTTAAGGATCGCGGTGGAGACGAGAGCGACGTGCTCGCGCCGTCCTTCTCAGACTTCGTGCCGGACCGGTTGCCGGCGCTCGTGTGAGAACGTCAGTCGTTCTCGAACACCGCGATGCGGTTGCCCGACGGATCGAGGCACTCGAATCGTTTGCCGCCGGGGAACGAGAAGATATCCTTCACGATCTCGCCGCCAGCCGCACGAACCGCCGCTAGCGATGCGTCGAGATCTTTCGTTTCAAACGTAGGCATGGGGGCTTCCGGTTCTTTGCCCTGGGCGAATCCAAGCGCGATGGCGCCAGACTGCACGCAGGCATACTCCGGGCCATAATCCGTGAATTCGAAGCCGAACGCTTTGCCGTAGAACGATTTGCAGGACTTCATGTCGGTGGCTTTGAACTCGATGTAGTTGGGGTTGATCATGGTCGGCACGATTGGTGGGGGTGAAAGGGCGGGTTGCAGAGCAAATGGAGAGGCAGAGTATGCTGCGCGGCATGTGGACCCTGCTGTTGACCGCGTCGCTTTCCGTGATTCCCCAAGGACCTGAGACCAGTTCGGCCAGCAAACCGCAGTCCGCGCCTGAATTACGGCCCATGACCGATCGCGAGCGCATGGTCGAAGCGGATTGGCGCGAGGATGCGCCGGGCGTGCAGGTTGTGCGGCGCGGCGACAAGACCTTCAAGTGGTTGCCGATGGTGGGGGGGACGTACGGCACGCTCGCCGAAGTGAAAGACACCGTCGCCGAGACCGACTTGGTGATCGGCCTGAAGGTTGGCAAGCAGGCGTTCGCCTACCCGATCAAGATGCTTGGCGGACCGCAGCGCGAGATCGTCAACGAAGTCGCGGACGGCGTCGCGTTCGCCGTGAACTGGTGACCACTCACGTTCAACGGCATGGTCTATGCCGGTTCGATGGGTAAGCAGACGCTGCATCTTGGCGTGTCCGGGCGTTTGCTCGGTGTCGAAGAAACGAAGGCGAGTGGCGTCGATGTCCGCAACCTCGTGATGTGGGATCCGCAAACCGGATCGCTCTGGGGGCAACTGAAAGGCGAAGCGCTGCAGGGACCCGCGAAGGGCACAAAGCTCGACATGCTGCCGGCGGTGTTCGTGGGGCTTAGCACTTGGGGGAAGATGCACCCCAAGACCAAGGTCTTGAACCTGTCGCCGATGCCAGGCAAGGACTGGCACTTCACGTCGAAGGACCTCGCAAAGGGCAAAGCCAACGACCTCGATCTTGCCATCGCGCTGCGACACGGTGACGACACGCTCGCTGTGCCGCTCGTGCTGCTGCACCGCAAGGGTGTCGTGAATGATGCAATCGACGGGCAGTCGGTGACCCTCGTGTGGCACGCGGAAGAGTCCGCCGTGCTCGCCTATGCGTCGGCGGTAGGCGAAACGCCGAACGAGCTTGTTCTCGAAGGTGAGTTTCTGCGAAGCGGCAAGCGAACTTGGAGTGCGCTCACCGGCGTGTCCAAGGATCCCAAGGTCGCTCCCCTGCAGCGGACGCCTTACATTCCGACGTATCTCGTCGCGTGGAAGACCTACTACCCGAAAGGTCGCGTGCTCGAAGACTGATCGGGTCGGGACGGCGACCGGGTGCTTACCGCGCTGCTCGCAGCGCCATCCGGCGCAAACCGCGCGAGAAGTCGTCTGCGAACGTGTACGCCAGTGGCACAGCCACCGCCGTGAACACCGTGCAGAACGCTAATCCACCGCCGACTGCGATGGACAGGCCGACGTAGCTGATGCCGTCGGAGCCCGAATCGCCGAACAGTGCCATGGGCAGCAAACCGAGCACCGTGGTGCTTGCGGTCATGAAGATGGGGCGCAGGCGGACCTTCGTGCCTTGCAGGATGGCTTCGCCGCGCGGGACGCCTTGGCGCCGCAATCGTTCGATGTAGTCGAGCAACACGATGCCGTTGTTCACCACGATGCCGCAAAGGATGACCATGCCGATGACGGCCATGAAGTCGAGTTCGCCCGCGAACAACACCAGACTCCAGACGGCGCCGAAGAGTGCGAATGGGATCGTGATGAGAATTGAGATCGGCAAGATCACGGACTCGAACAGCACGCCCATGAGCAAGAACACCAGCGTGATGGAGAGCAGCATCGACTGCAGGATCTCGGTGATCTCCTGGCTGGCTTCGCGGTATTTGCTGTCTTCCGACCAGCGATACCCCTGCTCGAGGGGGAAGGTGCGCATGAGGCCCGTGAGTTTGGAGCTCATGTCTCGGGCGGTGACGTCTGGTTTCCGCTTGCCCACGAGTACGACGTTGACCTGGCCGTCACGACTTTCGATCTCATCCATGCTTTCTTGGAAGCGGATGTCGGCCAGGTCGTCGAGCTTCTGGAAGCTGTTCGCCGCCGCCCAGACGCGCGTGTTCTTTAGATCGCGAAGGTTGGCTTTCTCGCGGTTGTCGTACTGCGCAATCACGCGGATCTCGCGGCCGGACTCTTCGAAGCGCGACAACTCGCGGCCCTGCAAGCCTGTCGCGACGGTGCCGAACAGAGTCTCGGGTCGCACGCCAAGGTCCTGTAGGCGTTCGCGATCGATGTTGACGACGACCTCCTGATTGCTTTCCAGCGCGGGGACTTCGATCTCCTCGACGCCGCGCATCGCAGCCAGGCGCTCCTTCAACGCCGCAGCACGCTGCATTAGGTATTCACTGTCGCGTCCCCACAGCCTCACGACGAAGTTGCGATCGTCCTTTTCTGAGTCGCGGTTGCCGCCACCCTGACCTTGATCCTGGTCGCTCATGCGCATGGTCACGCCGGGCACGCGTGGGAAGTTGGCGAGGACCTTGGCTTGGACCTCCTTCGTTTCTTCCGGGCCAGTGCCGTCCGCGAGGTAAACGTCGAGGCGTCCGCCGCGTCGGCTGTAACGGCCACCGACACCCTTCACGTTCCATTCGTCGGAGTGTTCGAGAACGTAGCGCTCGTACGTCTCGATGAGCTTCTCGACGTCGGGGATCTCTAGTCCACGGGGGAAGCCCATGCGCACCGTGACTTCGCCGCGGCGGAACAGACCGCCGCCTGTGCCCGCTTTCATGTCGAGCGTTTGCGAAGCCGGGATCGCGGTGAACAACACCAGCAACGCTAGGCCGCTGGCGAGCACGCGATGCTTGAGCGAGAACCGCAGCAGCGAACGGTTGGCGGCGGCGATGTAGAAGAACGGCGACCAGCGACTTTCGATCGCGAGCGAGGCGTCATCGGCGTCTTCGTCGTCGGTGGCTGCAACGCGCCGCCTCGAAAGATCGCGCCCACGAGACAGCGCGTGCACGCCTGCGGGCATGAGCAGCAGCGCCACCAGCAGACTGCCGATCAGCGCCACCGATAGCGGGATGCCAATGCTGCTCATCAGCGTGCGTGCCGCAGGACTGTTCACCATGAACCCCAGCGGCAAGAACACGACGACGGTTGTCATCGTGGCCATGGACACGGGCAGCGCGACTTCACGCGCACCGTCGATGCACGCGCGCCGCAGACTTCTGCCGCGTTCGTTGAGTCGCCGAACGTTTTCCAGCACGACGACGGAGTTGTCGACGACCATGCCGACCGCGAGCGTCATGCCCGCCATCGTCGCGATGTTGAGCGAGGATCCTGAGAAGTAGAGCCACGCGCCGACGATGAGCAGCGTGAGCGGGATCGTGAGCGCGATCGCGAGCGTCATGCGCATGTTGCGCAGGAACAAGAACAACGCCACGAGAGCCAGGAGTGCACCCTGGAGCGCGGTCGAAACCAACGTCTCCAGCCCGTCTTCGATGAACGCACCCTGGTTGAAGAGGAAGTTCGCCGCGAGTCCGGCGAGACGCGGATCCTGCTTCAGCTCCTCGATCTTGGCTTCCAGCTTCTGGCAGGCTTCCACCGGATTGGCGTCGCTCGAAGCGCGCACCATGCAGGTGTAGGTGTATTTGCCGTCGTAGCGGGCGATGCGTTCAAACTCTTCGGGCACCCGTTCGATCAACGCGACGTCTTCAAGCAGCAACCCGGGGCGCACGGGGAACTGTTCGATGTCTCGCGTCGAATAGAACTTGCTGTCGACCCGCACCAAGTAGCGCGACCGGCCGTCGCGCACTTCGCCGACCGGTTCAGCGAAGTTGTCCGCGCCAAGACGACTCAGCAGGTCGCGGAGGTCCACGCGCGCGGCGTCCAGCACATCGCGATCGAGCCAGATTTTCAGGGTCTCGTCGCGCACTCCCCAGACGTCGACGTTGCCGACTCCTTCGACGGTTTCGAGCCGTGCGCGCACCACATCTTCGAGCAGGTAGTTCCATTCCGCGTTGCGTTCGGGCGTCAGGATGTTCAGGAACGCTAGCGGCGCCGAACCCCCGTCTTCCTTCCAGGTGAAGAAGCGGTCGACGTCATCGGGCCATTCGAGGCGTGCACGTTGCACGCGATCGCGCACTTCGGCCGCGGCGAGGCGGGGGTCCATCGACTCGTCGAGTTCGATGCTGAAGCGGGCGGAGTTGCTGTCGGCTTCGGCGTAGACGCGCCGCAGGCCTGGGATCGAACGGATCAGCGCTTCGGCTGGCTCGACGACTTGGCGGCGCACTTCCTCAGGGCTGCGGTTCTGCCGCACCGGCACCCACACCCGGATCTGGTTGGTCGACAGGCCGCTGGGCAGGAAGCGCAGGGGCAGCCGTGAGAACGAGATCATTCCCAGGACGATCAGCGCGACGCCTGCCATCAGGGTCAGTACCGGTCGATCGACGAATAGAGCGATTAAGCCGCGCCGTTCGGGACTGGGCTTGGACTCGGGATCTGGCGTCGCGTCACTCATGGTCTAGGCCCGCCGATCGGAGACCGAATACACCACCGGCACGACGATCAGGGTCAGCAGGGTGGAAGAGAGGAGTCCGGCAATCACGGTGACCGCCATGGGTGCACGCAGCTCCAAGCCTTCGCCAGTGCCGCCGATTAGCGGTAGGCCCGCAAGCCAACCCGTGAGTGGCAGCAGACCGAGCACGGTTGTCAACGTGGTCATCAACACAGGGCGAAGCCGGCTCTTTGAACCCTGCACGATGGCTTCGAACTTGGCGAGTCCGGCTTGGCGAAGTCGGTTGATTTGATCGATCAGGATGATCGCGTTGTTCACGACAATCCCCGCGAGCACGATCGCGCCGAGGAAGACGATCACCGAAACATTGATCGACAAGAGATCGAGGGCGATGACGACCCCGACCAACGCGAGCGGAATCGACGCCA
>CBESZZ010000203.1:0-6910 GCA_965534055.1 uncultured bacterium
AGGCGATTTCGCACCCGCTGCTGCACCCAGGGCAGGTCACGCTCGACCAGCTCGGATAGCGCACTTTGGTCCCCAGTGTGGAACTGGCGAAGCAGCAGGCCTGTTTGGTCGTCGCGGGACAAGTGGTGTGTTGAAAAGGGGTTCGGGGAGCAGTCTGCGCGGGCGGACGGCCATTGCCAAGCCGCATCAAACCAATTCGGCTCGCTTCTGTCCGCTCGCCACTGTTCGGGGCGAACCGATCAAGAACTGCGGATCCGTCACTTGCCGGAGCGCGGGGCCACGTGAGGCACCCCCGTCTCGGTGGCGAGCCTGTTGAACTCGACGAGCGGCTCACCCAACAGCTTCTTGAGCTGGGCGAGCTGATCTTCCGCCGCAGCTGCTAGCTCATCGCGCACCGCCACCGCCTGGGCCGTGGGACGCCAGTTCCCCATGCCGGCCTTGCGTGCCACGGAGGAAAGCTTGTCGTTGAGGCGCACGGGGTAGTTGAGCGGGTCCTGCGCACTGCGGTTCTTGGTCTGATAAAGAGTTTCTTCTACGGTCGTGAGCTGCTCCTTCAGCCGCTCTCCAACGACGTGAACCTCGGCGAACCGCTCCTGATCCTCGGCGCGATCCAGGACGCCGTCGACCTGGTCGCGGATCGCGCGCAGGTCGAGAATCCCGTCGTGGATGCGAGTTAGGAGATCCCGCGTGTCCGTCAAGAACTCGAACTGCGCCACGAGATCCGCTTCGGAAGCCGTCGTCGCAGGGTGTCTGACCACGCGGAAGGGCACCGTCTCATCGACCACGGGATTCTCACCGCCGTCGGCCGCGAAGAACTGCAACCGCGCCGTGTAGCCAGCTCCCGGCGCCGCCGTCGGCCCGCGCCCGTTCCCCGCCCAGAGGATCATGCCGTCCACGCGCCGCGCGCCGGGGTAGCGCAGGTTCCACGCAACGGACTGCATGCCCTCTTCGAGCGCGAGAGATTCGATCGTCGGCTCCGTCTCGTCGATCTCGTCTTCGGAGTCCTCTTCGTCCTCGTCGTCCTCTTCTTCGAGGGCTTCGGGATCCTCCACGCCGTGCTCGGTGTCGAAGGTCTTCACCAAGGTTCCGCGCGGATCGAAGAACTCGACGATCGCTCGGGAGTAGGCATCGGGATCTTCGATCTTGAAGCGAACCACCGCGCCCCCTTCTGGGTTGCGGCCGGCGTTGCCGGGTTCGTCGGTCGAGCGCAGTCCGCGCTGTGCTGGACGTGGTGGTAGCACGGTGATCGGGCGATCCGCGAACTCGGCGTCGAAGCCGCGCAGCAACGCGAGGTCGTCGAAGACCCAAAAACCGCGACCTTGCGTCGCCGCAATGAGTTCGTCGTTGCGGATCGCCAAGTCGGTCACGGGCGTGATCGGCAGGTCCAGCTGCATCGGTTGCCACGCCGAGCCGTCATCGAACGAAACGTAGAGCCCGCGCTCCGTTCCAGCGAACAGCAGGCCGGGACGACCATGGTCCGCTCGAATCGCGCGCGTGAAGTGCAGCGGATCGATGCCCGCATCGATGCGAGTCCACGTCGCGCCGTAGTCCAAGGTGCGCCACAGCGACGGCGTGAAGTCGTCGAGCTTGTATCGCGTCGCGGCGAAGTAGAGCCCGCCCGGCTCGGTCGGGTGCGCTTCGACGCAGTTGATCTGGCTCCACTCGGGCAACGCTGGCGGCGTCACGTTGGCCCAGGTTTCGCCGTCGTCCCGCGTCAGGTGCACCAAGCCGTCGTCGGAACCGCACCAGATCACTCCCGCTTCGTGCGGTGACTCGAGAGCCGCGAAGATCGTGCAGAAGTACTCCACGCTCGTGTTGTCCTGCGTGATCGGTCCGCCGCTTGAGCGCTGCTTCTCCGAGTCGTCGCGCGTCAGGTCTGGGCTGATCGCCTTCCAGCTCTGCCCCTCGTCTTCCGTGCGGAAGAGCACGTTGGCGGCCGCGTAGAGCCTGTTGGAGTCATGCGGCGAGAAGAAGATCGGGAAGTTCCACTGGAAGCGGTACTTCCACGCTTCCGCACCAGCCCCCATCGGATCGTTCGGATACACGTCGACGGCACGGCGTGCTCCGGTGCGGTGATTGACGCGCGTGAGATAGCCGCCATAGCTCCCGCCGTAGACAATCTCTGGGTCATCAGGATGCGGCGCCAGGTGACCGCTCTCACCGCCAGCCGTCGACTCCCAGTCATCGCGTCCGATGGAACCGGAACGACTTTGACTAAGAATTCGAATCGCTGAGTTGTCCTGTTGCGCGCCGTAGATGCGGTAGGGTTGATGGTTGTCGGTGGTGACCCGATAGAACTGCGCGGTGGACTGATTGCTTTGCGTGGTCCACGTCCGACCACCGTCTTCGCTGACGTTGGCTCCACCATCGTTCGCTTCGATGATGCGATCGGTGTCGCGGGGATCGATCCACAGGGCATGGTTGTCGGAGTGCGGTGTGCGCACACGACGGAATGTCTCGCCACCATCTGTGCTCTTGTGGGCACCGACGTTCAACACCCACACGGTGTCCTCGTCCTCCGGGTCGGCGAACACGCGCGTGTAGTACCAAGCGCGCTGACGCAATGACCGGTCCTTGTTGATCCGCTCCCAGGTCTCTCCCCCATCGTCGGAGCGATACAAGCCACCGCGCTTCGCTTCGACCATCGCCCAAACCCGCTGCGGATCTGCGGGCGAAACGGTCACGCCAATGATTCCCAACGTGCCGCGCGCGAAGCCCTGCGCGTTGGACACCTCTTCCCAAGTATCCCCGCCGTCCTTGCTGCGCCACAGCGCCGAACCTTCACCGCCACTTTCGAGACTCCATGGCGTGCGCAGCACTTTCCACGTGCTCGCCCACAAGACGTCGGGGTCGTCAGGCTGCACAACCAAATCGACAGCCCCAGCCTCCTCGGAAACGAAGAGCACTTTCGACCACGTGGCACCACCATCCGTGGTCTTGAAGACGCCGCGTTCGGGGTTGGGTCCCGACAGGTGCCCCAGTGCAGCAACCCAAACCGTGTCCGGATCTTCGGGGTGCACACGAATGCGGGTGATGTGGCGCGTCTCGGCGAGCCCCATGAACTCGAAGCTCTCGCCGGAATCCGTGGACTTCCAGATGCCGTGGCCGCTGGACACGTTGCCCCGGACCGTCTTCTCCCCTTCACCAACCCAAACCACGGACGACTTGGACGGAGCCACCGCCACGGCGCCGATCGAGCCGCCGAACGTCCCGTCGGAGATGCTCTCCCACGATTCCCCCGCGTCCTCGGTCTTGAAGACCCCGCCGCCAGCAGCGCCGAAGTAGTAGGTGTCGCGATCGCCCACGATCCCCGTGACCGCGCAGGAGCGCCCGCCGCGGTAAGGCCCGATCTCCCGCCACGTGAGCCCCTCAAACAGGCCCAAGGGCATGGGCGCTGGCATGGCCAGTTCCTCGGGCTCGGCGTCTGGAGCCGAGTCGGGAATCGCAGCCTCTTCGGCAGGCTCTACCGGCGCCTGAGGTTCCTGGGCCACACCGGGGCCGCAGAGTAGAAAGGAGAGACTAGGGACGAACAGCCGAGCCGAGATTCGCATGCCGGCGACCATACGGACGCTGCAACCAACCCGTGAGCCTGCATCGCGCAGCATCCCCGATGGACGAAACTTCATACATCTGCCCCTCGTGCGGCGAGGAGATCGTGGTGCCGGTCGATCCCAGCCAGGGCACCAATCAGCGCTATACGGAAGATTGCCCAGTTTGCTGCCACCCGGTGGAACTGCGGATCGAGCAGCATGGTGAGCAGTGGGCGGCGGACGCAGCCCCCGATTAGACGAACCAGCGCAGGCGATGAAGTCGCCATAACAAGGGAATCGAAATCCCGGACCGAAATCGTGCACTTCCGCACGGAACCCTGGGACACTTCCGGGACGTCTTAGCGTGTACCCCTCTGCGATTGCCGCCCGGGACCCTTGGGTCTTGGCGATCTGCCGGGTGCGGTTACTGTTCCCGGCGCCTGCCCGGCCCCCTCTCCCGGTTTCTCCCATGAACCGCCTCGTTCCCCACGAGGCCGGCAGCGCTGTTGAATCGACGCCCTCGGGTCCTCCCTTGCGTCGTGCAGCAGCAGCCACCCAAACACGGCATTTTCAGCCGTGTGTCCGCCAACTCCCTGCCCCACAGGTAGCCTGATCTATGCAAACCACCTCCATCACCCTGCTCGCCGCCGCCGTCTTCGCTGCGGCGGGGATTGCGCAAGAGCCGCAGCAGGTCGAAGTCAACCTCGCCAAGCCGGACGCACGACGCGACGCCGCGCTTGAGCTCGCCCAACCGGCATTCGCCCAATTCGTCACCGAGTCCGGTGGCAGCTGGGACGCAGCCTGGAACTACGCCACAGAGACGCCCAAGGCGATCTGGGGCACGGGCCTGCCACTCGCCGATTGGCGTGGCGACTCGATCGAAGAAGCGCGCCGCCACATGACGCGCCTGATGGAAGAGCGCAGGGAACTGCTGCGTCTTGGTGCTTCCGAGTACCGCGAGATCATCGGCACGAAGGTCAACCACACCTACGTGTTCGTTCTCGACCAGTTCTTCAACAACGTGCCGGTCCTCGAAGGCCGCGCCGACTTCCGCATCAACGACCAAGGCGTCGTTGCGATGTTCGGTAGCCAGGCGTTCGACGTGCCTGTGACGTTCAGCACGCTGCCCGCGCTCACAAGCCAGCAGGCATCGATGAATGTCCTGACCGTGATGAACGACGGCCAAGAGCTCAACGCTCCAGCCGCCGCCAACTCACGCTTGGTGATCTGGGCCGACCACATGGCGCTCGAGAAGGCTCCTGTGCACCTCGCATGGGAAATCGGGATCAACACGATCCAGGACAACGGTGACGGCCGCGTCGGTCGCTACATGGTCGACGCCAACACCGGCGCCGTCCTGACCTACCTGAACGACAAGCACGACTGCGGCCTCGTCTGCTCCTCGAACACCAAGTTCGCGGGCTCAAACGAGCAGCCAACCACGGCTTCGCCAGTTGCAGCACGCCTGAACCACGCGATGGCAAACCGCAGCACCGCGAAAGCTTCGGCGAACATGATGAGCGTCGCGGGCAACGTCCGCGGCTGGGTCAACATCACGTCACGTCAGGGCAACCCGACGACCAACGTCCCTCTCCAGGGTCTGACGATCACGGTTCCAGGCATCGGCAACACGGTGACGGACGCCAACGGCGACTTCAGCATCGCGACCGCATCGACCACCCCGGTCAGCGTCACGATCCGCCTCGACGGTGAGTTCACCGGCCCGCTCGTCGGTGCTGGCGTGCCGACCGTCACGCAGACGATCACCCCCGGCACTCCCGGGAACTTCCAGTTCTCGACCTCAAACGCGAACGAGCAGTTGAAGTCGGCAATGGACGTCTACTACTGGGTCGACCGGACCAACCGCTACGTGCGGAACCTCCTGGCCAACCCGAATGCCATCAACGGCATCAACAACATCACGTCGAACGTCAACATCGCGAGCAACTGCAACGCGTTCTACAACGGCAACTCGATCAACTTCTACACGTCGGGCGGCGGGTGCAACAACACCGGCTTCTCCACCGTGATCAGCCACGAGTGGGGCCACGGGGTCGACGATGTCCTCGGTGGCATCTCGCAGACCAACGGCTTGTCTGAAGGTTGGGGCGACATCATCGGCCTCTACATCACCGGCCAGCCGATCCTCGGCGACGGCTTCTCGACGGGTGGTGGCAACGTTCGCACCGGCCTGAACAACCGCCAGTATCCTCAGGGTGGTGGCGTGCACGCTCAGGGCGAGTCCTGGATGGGTTGGGCCTGGGATGTGCGCACCGCGCTCATCGCCTCCAATGGCGGACCTGCTGGAACGATCATTGCTGAGAGCATCGTGATCGGCTCGATCGTCGCAGACGCGACCAACCAGCCGGACGCGGTCCGCGAAGTCTTCATCCTTGACGACAACGACGGCAACCTCGCCAACGGCGTCCCGCACTACGCGGAACTCTCGGCCGCAGCCTTGGGCCGCAGCCTTCCGTTCCCCGAAGTTCAGCTGGGCACCATCGCCCACACGCCGCTGACCTCGACGACCGAGCAGCTGACCCCACGTGAGATCAGCGCGACGCTGGCACCGATCGGTGGCACGTTCACCAGCGCCAACGTCATCGCGACGGTTGGTGGCCAATCGGTCACGAGCCCCATGTTCAACACGGGTGGAAACCAGTGGACGACCCTGGTGCAGGGCGACCTGGCACCTTCCTCGGTGAGCTACGCGATTGTCGCAAACCACTCGACCGGTGGTCAGGTGCGCTTGCCGCGCACGGGCAACTTCTCGTTCAACGTCGGTGCGGAAACCATCTTCTTCGGCGATGACTTCGAGAGCGGTGCGAACGGTTGGACCCACGCACTGGTGGCGACGCAAGACGACTGGCAGCAGGGCGCGCCTAGCGCGACCAACTCGGCCGGCGACGCGACGTCTGCTCCGTCCGGTGTCGCCATCTGGGGTAACGACCTCTCGATCGGCAACTTCAACGGGCTCTACCAGAACAACGTCAACAACTACCTGCGTAGCCCTGTCATCAACCTGGCCGGCCAGACCGGTGTGAAGATTCGCTTCAAGCGTTGGTTGACCGTCGAAAGTGGGCAGTTTGACCAGGCGGAGATCCGCCTCAACAACACCGTCATCTGGAGTAACCCCCAGACGACCGACTTGATCGACACCAGCTGGGTCGACTTCGAGCTCGACGTGCCGGCAGCAGCTGGCATGGCCAACGCGCAGTTCGAGTTCCGCATGATCACCGACGCGAGCGTCGTGTTCGGCGGTTGGAACATCGACGACTTCGAAGTCTTCGCGACCGGCACTTTGCCGCCGCTCCCAGCCGAGCTTGAGATCACTCCGGCGACCCCAACCCTCGGCCAGCTGCAAACGCTGCGCGTGAAGG
>CBESZZ010000204.1:0-6863 GCA_965534055.1 uncultured bacterium
GCTGATGAACCGCACGTGATGCTCGCAGCGCATGTTGAGACTGAGCCTGTATCGTCGGCACCGACCACCGCACCGACGACGACTGGGCCGGCGCGGAAGCAGCCGACTTCGGCACCCATGCCCGCAACGCAGCCGACATCGGCACCGGTCTTTAGCAACCCTGCGGGCGTGACCCAGCCATTAATGGTCGCAGGGCTCGTCGCGACTTTGGCTACCGGAGCAACTGCATTGGACGACGAGGGTCGGGAAGCGTCACAGGCAGGTTTCGTAGCTCGTCGATTCGCTTCAACGCCGCAGCACCGCGTTGCACCGAACTGATGACAAACCCAAGCACGCCGGTCGGCGCCGCAACCATGCCGAGATACAAGATCATCTCGACCAGCTGACCGAGGCTCATGGTGCCTTCGATGACGCGTGGTGCGCCGATGGCTAACGCGAGTCCGGTGCTGAGCGACACCAGCAGCACCATGAGTGGTTGCAGGAGGGCTCTGAGCCTGGCGGTGAACAGCATCTCCCGGCGGTAGCTGCCCGCGACTCCCGCGAACTTGTCGTAGTCGGAGTCTTCCAACACGAGACTCTTGATCACCCGTTGACCACTCAGGCTCTCGTCTACTTTCGCGGTGAGTTCCGAAAGCCGTTCCTGCGCCGCCCGGGTTCCTACCTGGATGCGACCTGCCAGTCGCCGCGCCGCCCACAGGAAGAGCGGGAATGGGAGAATACACACCACCGTCAGGAACGGGCTGGCGTTGAGCATGAACAGCATGCCCACCGCGTAGAGCACCGCAGTCTCGGTCAGATACATGAACACCGGACCCATCAGGCCCTGCACGTTCTGCATGTCGTTGACGACGCGCGACATGACGTGACCCGTCTGATGGCGCACGTAGAACGAGGGCGAAAGGCGAAGCAGTCCCTTGAATACGTCGCGCCGCAGGGCGTGCACCACCCGGCGGCTGTTGCCCAAAATGCACAGCCGGCTCACCGTGCGAAACACGCCGCCGAGGATCGCCGCCACGGCAATCCAAAGAGCGGCGGTGCCAAGCACGCCCACCAAGTGATCACGGTCTGGTGCCGGAGCCTCGGTTGCTGCTGTCTGTCCCGCGCGCCGCAGCTCGTCGATGGATGATCCCAGCAGGTGTGGAATCCACATCTTCAACGCAACGCTGGCGACCAGGCACGACGCTCCGATCCAGTACAGCCCGCGCACCTCGCGGGCGTAGGGCCAAAGGCTCTTGAACGGAAGTTGCACGAGAGTTGCCGTGTGGCGTCGGCCGCTGTCGCGACCGCAATTTGGGGATGAGCCCTAGAGATGCGTTGTCCTGGCACACGGTGTTCTGTGAACCAGACTCCTTGGTAGGATGCCGCGGGTGTGCCGCGCAGCAAGTGCGCTGTCCACTGCGCGGACGACGCGCGCTTGTTCGGTAGGTCAATCGAGCAGGCGAGGATCCCGGCAACCGGGCCACATCTGAACCAACCACGCACACGATGCTCTCCGATTCGACATCTATCTCGTTGATTCGACACCGACTCCGCGCTGGGCGACGCGCTGCATCTCTGCTCCTCTGCCTTTTCCTATTGCAGGGTTGCGGGACCGCACCGCCACCGTCGCAGGAGGACCGGCTCGTGGGCACTTGGGCCCTCGACCTCGACCGATTCATCGATACCTCGAAGTATTTGACGGAGCTGGCCGCTCGGGAGCTTTCCACCATGCGGGCTGAACGGCTCCTGGCGACGTTTCACGAGCAGATTCCGGTGCTCCGAGAAACGAATGTGCGTCTGAGGCTCGCTCCAGGCGGAACGTTCAATGGACGGATGCGTCACTTGGGCGAAGCGCACACCATGACTGGGAGCTGGGCTCTGGATGGGGAGCGTCTGGTCCTGACCACCAAAGTGCGGGACGGCGAGCCCTACCGGGACGACTTGATCGCGGCTTTCACCGGAACGGAAATCGCTGTGCCATTGCTGCGCGGTGGCGCGGCGGCGGTGCTCGTGCGAGTCGTCACCCCGGAGTGAGCTTGAAGGTTCAGCGCCCTCGGGCGTAATCTTCCGCCGCATGGCCGAAATCGCACTTGGAGATAACACGTTGGACTTGGCCGCGATTCGCGTGCTCCAGAGTTCTGGCAAGCACGCAACGCTCGGTCCCGGCTGTCGCGCCGGACTTGCCGACTCCAGGCAAGTGGTGGAGAACGCGGTTGCCTCCGGCGGTACCCATTACGGCGTCAACACAGGTTTTGGCAAGTTGGCCGGTGTGCGCATCGAGCCTGGGAAGCTCGGGCTGCTGCAGCGCAACCTGCTGCTGAGCCACGCGACGGGAGTTGGAGTGCCGCTTCGGCGTGAAATCGCGCGCATCGCGCTGTCGCTCCGGATCCACAACCTCGCGTTGGGAGCCTCCGGCGTGCGACCTGAGCTGCTCGAACACATGGTGGCTCTGCTCAACGCCGATTTGATTCCGGTGATCCCCAGCCTGGGATCGGTGGGGGCTAGTGGCGACCTCGCGCCGCTGGCGCACATGGCGCTGCCGTTGTTGGGCTACGGCGAAGTGGACGACGGCTCAACGGTACTCTCGGGCGAAGAAGCTCTGCGACGCCTTGGTCGAAAGCCGGTTGAACTCGCGGAGAAGGAGGGCCTGGCGCTCATCAACGGCACGCAGATCATGACGGCGCTCGGGCTGTCATTCTTGCTTCGTGCGAAGAACCTCAGCGCGTGCTGTGACATCGTTTGCGCGATGACCGTCGAAGCGCTGCGTGGTTCCGAGCGCCCATTCATGGCTGTCGTGCATGACGTGCGTCCTCATCCCGGACAGCGAGCAACCGCTCAGAACCTGCGCCGACTGCTCGCGGACTCCAAGGTGATCACCAGCCATGCCGATTGCGAGAAGGTCCAAGACGCGTACTCAATGCGCTGCGCCCCGCAGGTTCACGGTGCCTCCAAGGATGCCATTGCGCACGCCGAGCGCGTGCTGCTCATTGAAGCGAACAGCGTGACCGACAACCCGCTGGTCTTCTCAGACGGGACCATTGTGTCAGCGGGCAACTTCCACGGGCAACCCGTGAGCCAGGCTCTCGACTTCGCGAAGATCGGCATCTCCACGTTGGCGAACATCAGCGAGCGACGGATCGAGAACCTCGTCAATCCAGATATCTCCGGGTTGCCGCCGTTCCTCGCGGATGACCCAGGAGTCGAATCCGGGTTCATGATTCCGCAAGTCGTCGCGGCGGCCCTCGCCTCGGAGAACAAGACCCTCGCGCACCCCTCGAGTGTGGACACCATCCCGACGTCCGCGAACCGCGAGGACCATGTGTCGATGGGCGTCACCGCCGCGCGGCATGCGTGGAACATCCTGGAGAACACCGAGAAGGTGGTCGGGATCGAGTTGCTTTGCGCCGCGCAGGGCCTGGAGTTTGGCGGCGGCGTGACGCCGGGCCGTGGCGTTGCTGCGGCCTGGGCAGCGGTTCGGGCTCGCGTGCCGGCCTTGCACGGCGACCGCTACCTCGCACCAGACCTGGGCACCGCTGAGGAGATCATCACCTCCGGCGCGCTGCGCGACGCAGTCGAGGCGGAGCTGGGTGAGCTCCTGACCGCCTGAAGGGTTCTCACCGCCTGAAGGACCGACAGGCCTTCCGTCATGCGCAAAGGCTGGGTAGCTTGCGGGAATGCCCGTCGCCACCGACTCGACCCCCGTCTTTCGCGCCCCGCGCGGCCAGAAGCTGCACTGCGCCAACTGGCTGATCGAAGCTCCCTACCGGATGCTGCTGAACAACCTGGACCCTGAGGTGGCGGAAGAACCCGCCCGCCTGGTGGTCTACGGCGGATCTGGCAAGGCCGCCCGCAACCACGAGGCTCTGGCTGGCATCCTCAAGACGATGCAGCGGCTGCAGCCCGACGAAACGATGCTGGTGCAATCGGGCAAGTGCGTTGCGGTGTTCAAGACACACGTTGACGCGCCGCGGGTGCTCATCGCCAACTCCAACCTGGTGGGAGACTGGGCGGACTGGGGCGCGTTTCGTGAACTGGAAAACAAGGGTCTGACCATGTACGGCCAAATGACGGCCGGCAGTTGGATCTACATCGGTAGCCAAGGCATCGTCCAGGGCACTTTCGAAACGTTCATGGCGGCGGCAGAGAAGCACTATGGCGATGGCCAAACCCTGCGCGGCAAGCTCGTCGTCACGGGCGGCCTTGGCGGCATGGGCGGCGCGCAGCCGTTGGCCGTCACGCTTGCGGACGGTGTCTGTCTCGCAGCAGACGTGGATCGATCGCGGATCGAGAAGCGGTTGGAAACGCGCTACATCGACGAATGCCTGCCAGGCGACACGCCCGCAGACCTGGACGCAGCCATTGATCGTGCCCGTGAGAAGGCCGCAGCCGGTGTGCCGTGGTCGATCGGCGTGGTGTGCAATGCGACCACGCTGCTAGCTCGTTTGATCGCTCGCGACATCGTGCCGGACATGCTGACGGACCAAACCAGCGCCCACGACATGCTCAACGGCTACGTGCCCGATGGCATGTCGTTTGACGCGGCGGTCGCACTTCGTGCGAATGATCCGACCGGCTACGAAGCGCAGGCTTTGGCAACCGCTGGTCGTCACATCACCGCCATGCGCAAGCTGCAGGACAAGGGGGCGATCACGTTTGACTACGGCAACAACTTGCGCACCGAAGCGAAGACTGCCGGTGTCGCGGACGCATTCAAGATCCCCGGGTTTGTGCCTGAATACATTCGACCGCAGTTCTGCGAAGGCCGCGGACCGTTCCGATGGGCTGCGCTCAGCGGTGACCCTGCGGACATTGCGCGCACCGACGCATTGCTCTTGGAGATGTTCGCGGACCAGCCGCGGTTGGTCACTTGGATCGAGAAGGCCAAGGAGCGGATTGCGTTCCAGGGCTTGCCGGCGCGGATTTGCTGGCTTGGGCAGGGCGAGCGCGCGCGGTTTGCGGTTGCGGTCAACGAGCTCATCGGCGCGGGCGAAATCTCCGCACCGATCGTGTTTGGTCGCGATCACCTCGACACCGGTTCGGTGGCTTCGCCTTACCGGGAAACCGAGGGCATGAAGGATGGGTCCGATGCGATCGCCGATTGGCCTCTTTTGAATGCGATGCTCGCGACCGCCGGCGGAGCGACCTGGGTGTCGATCCACCACGGCGGTGGTGTTGGTATGGGGCGTTCGATCCACGCCGGGCAGGTGACGGTGGCGGATGGATCTGCCGCTGCTGCGGCGCGACTGCAGCGCGTCCTGACCAACGATCCGGGCATTGGCGTGGCACGCCACGCGGACGCTGGCTACGAAATCGCCAAGGAAACAGCCGCTGAGCGTGGTGTTGATTTGGGCGATTGATCCCGGTTTTGCAGCGGCTGCTGGGCTGATCTGGCAATTTATGCCTATTAGACGACCTGTTCCGGGCTGGCGCCCCGGGGGGGTCTGGCTCGATCGGTGTCCACACCAGGGTGCTGGGCGGGGGCCTTTCGGGCAGATTTCAGGAGTGTCGCCACGGCGACCCGGGCGGCTTTCGTTCAACAGATTCACGCCAGCGCCCAAGTTTTTCGGGCCGAACGCGCGATAAGTCTCTGTAGGGGATTGGTCCTGGCTTCCTGGGAGCTCAGGTTTTCCACTTCCCGGTTCGTTCAGCGGTCCGCACGGTGACCGAAGCTCCCATGCTGGGGGCGATTCATCCCAACCCTGTCCGCGCTCGTCGCTCCCGCCAGACCCTCCATGTTCCGCCCGCGCAAAGACCAGAATCACGATCAGGACGCGTCGTTCTCGATCGACGGCGAAGAAGTCGTCGCGATTGTCGAGCGTTCCGTGAATCCGTACCTGGTGTTGTTCCACGACCCGTCAGGCTTCCGGGCCGAGCAGATCCGGGGCCTGCGGAACAAGATGGTGGCCATGAACCCGGACGGAGCGAGCAAGACGCTCGTCATCACGTCGGCCATTCGTGGTGAAGGGAAGTCGGTCGCGGCGATCAACTTGGCCATGGCGTTCGCTGAGCTCGAGCGCCATTCCGTGGTGCTGGTGGATGGCGACATGCGTCGCCCTGCCGTCGAGCGCTACCTGCACCTCAACCCGGCGCCGGGACTTTCAGACCTGTTGCTGGGCCGCGTCGATCTCGACGAGGTGCTTCGCGACTCTTCTTACCGCAACCTCACGATCATCGGTGCTGGCACGCCTGTGTCAGGCCCGTCAGAGATTCTGAGCACGCCGCGAATCGACGATCTCTATGCGCGACTGAAGGAACGCTTCCAATACGTCGTCATCGACACCCCGCCGGTTCTGCCGGCGACGGACGCTGGAGTGTTGGGTGGTCGCGCGGATGGCACCATGCTTGTTGTCCGCTTGGAACACTCGACCAAGAGTCACGTGAAGAACGCTTTGCGAGACCTCGAAGATTTGGGTGCCAACGTGCTGGGCACGTTTGTTACCGAAGTGCGCGGTGCGGACCCAGAGGCCGACCGTCGTTTGACCTACAGGAAGGACCAGGAGTCCTGAGTTGGCCGAACTGCGGCAATCGCTGAAGGATGCGGTCAAGAAGCTCGCATTCCGCGCTTCGCTGGATTCACTCCGTCAAAAGGGTGTCCAGGAAGTCAACGTCGTGGGGTTGGACCGGATCTCCAACCTCATTGAAGAGGCCGTGTTCCAAAGCTTGCGGCATCGCATGCTCGGCGTGGAAACCGCGGAGATCGCCGAGAGTGCGCGCGCAAACTTCGTCAAGCTGCTGCGGTCCGGGGATCCAGCACCGACGAAGACGCAGCTGCAGGAGCAGATGCAACAGCAGGCGCGGGATGACGCTGTCTCCCTGCGTGAAGAGATCAGCCGCCAAGACCAACTCCTGCAACAGCGCATGGACGTGGTCGGCGAAGAGCTCGA
>CBESZZ010000205.1:0-6858 GCA_965534055.1 uncultured bacterium
GCGGCGGCTGGGCGCGGGGATGCGGAAGCGGGAGGAGACCGGTGACATCGTGCAAGAGGCGATGTTGGAAGCGTTGCGCTACGCGCCTCGGTTCGTCGTCGAGAGTCAGCAGAAGTTCCGCGCGTTGATGGCGCGCATCGTGGAGAACGTGCTGCGCGATCAGCACGATTTCTTCACCGCCCGTCGTCGCGCCATGAGCCAAGAGCAGCAGGTCAACACCGACCATGCGCTCGAACTCATTCCGGGCGGTGCGACCGCGGCG
This sequence comes from uncultured bacterium, assembly GCA_965534055.1. Classification (GTDB taxonomy): domain Bacteria; phylum Planctomycetota; class UBA1135; order UBA1135; family UBA2386; genus CBESZZ01. The sequence goes on from CBESZZ010000205.1 coordinate 263, forward strand.
CCCTCAGAAGTCGCGTCCAAGAACGAAGAACAGCAGTGGGTGCGCCTCGCGCTGGAGTTCTTGGATCCGGAAGACCGGGCTATCATCACAATGCGTCAGTGGGACGGCTTGAGCTACGCCGAGATCGGGACCCGATTGAACATCGCCGGCAACGCCGCACGCATGCGCTTCAACCGTGCACTGCCGCGTTTGGCAGATGCCATCGACGGTCTGCTCACGGGTCGTGTGTTCGAGGAACTCGGCGATGTGGAAAGCCCGAGTGACGGCGACGGCGACGGTGCTGGGAGCGCGGCGGCTCCAAACCCGTAGCCACTTGCGGTCGTGACTTTCTCTTCGCGTCAGGTCGTGGTCAGCGTGGAGCATGCGAGCGCCCGGGTGCCGAAAGAGTTCGACGACTTGGGGTTGCCCGAGAGCTGGTTCGACACGCACCACGCATTTGACCCTGGTGCACCCGCTGTCGGACGCATGCTGTCCCGCGCGTTGTCGGCTCCATTGTTCTTGGGGCGCTACACGAGGCTGTTGGTGGATCTCAACCGTAGCTCGTTTCATCCGCGGGTCTTGCCACGAACCACGGGCTCGCATCGCATCACGGTCAACGAAGGGTTGAGCCGAACCGCGCGGCGGGCGAGGTTGGACCGTTATTGGCTGCCCTACCGCACAGAAGTTGGCGACGCGCTCGATGCCGCAGGTCGCGATGGTGCCGCGCTGCACATCAGCGTGCATTCCTTCACCCCGGCCTTGGGTGATGACTTACGCAACAATGATGTCGGGTTGATGTACGACCCGGCGCGTGTCCGTGAACGCGCGCTGGCCGATCGCCTGCACGCGCGCCTTGCCGACGCCGGCTACCGCGTGCGACGCAACTACCCGTACTCGGGCAAGGACGATGGGTTCTGCATGCGGATGCGGCAGGAGCGCGCGACGCGCCGATACACCGGGATGCAGATCGAGATGAACCAGGGCACAGCGAACACTCCCGCGCAGGTGCGTGCGATGGGGCGTGCTCTCGTGGCCGCATTCGAGGAAGAGTGCGAGTGACGTCCGCTTCGAATCAGACTGGGGAGTCCATCGCGCAGCCTCGTGAGGCAGAATCCGGCCGCGGTCGAGCGGGTGGTTTCGCAGCTCTCATCGCCGCGCTCCTGGCTGTCGCGGCCATCGCCTGGTGCGGTTGGCAAACCTACACGTTGTTTTGGACGTGTGACGATGCGTTCATTTCGCTGCGCTACGCCGAGAACCTGGTCGCTGGAGAAGGCCTGGTGTTCAACGCGGGCGAGCGCGTGGAGGGCTATTCGAACTTCTCCTGGACCATGTTGCTGGCTGCCGCGAAAGCCTGCGGGATCGATGACCTGGCGAAGTTTTCGTCGTGGCTTGGCCTGGCGTTTTGGCTCGGGACGCTCGGATTGCTTTGGCGGGCGAGCGCCCTGCGTGCATGTGCCGCTGGCGTCATCGCAGTGCCGATTGCATTGATCGGTTTGGCCATGCATCACCATGGTTCATCGCTCGCGCCCGCCGGTCTGGAAACCGCGATGTTCACGTGCCTGCTGACGTGGCTTTGGTTGGGCACGGCGAGCAAACCACGTGGATTGCGGGCCGGGATGCTGCTGGGTCTGGTGGGCGTGCTGCTTGCGATGACTCGACCTGACGGTGCGCTACCTTGCGCAATCGCTGGTGCGGTCTTGCTGCTGGACGCTTGGCGTGTCGACGGCTCTCGCACGGACTTCCGCGGACTGATCGGGTTCGTCGCCGCGTTCGCGCTCCTATTCGTGCCGTGGTTCGTTTGGAAGTGGGGCTACTACGGCTATCCGTTCCCGAATACGTTCTACGCCAAGTCGGGAGACAAGCCGTATCTGGGGCAGGGTTGGCTTTACGTGCAGACCTACTTCACGACGTATTGGATCTTAATCGTCGGTGCTTTGGGCTTGGTCGTGTGGACCTTGTTTGGTCAGGGCCGTCGCAGAGTCGCATGGCGAGGTGAAGGGTTGGTGCAGCAGCCTGCCGTGTCGCCTTGGCAAGGTCGCAGACCGGTTGCTCTCGCTGCTGTTATGGTCGCAAGCTATCTAGCGTTTGTCGTGTGGGTAGGTGGCGACTTCATGTTCGCGCGATTCGCACTTCCGGTGACGCCGCTGCTGTTCTTCGGGATCGAAGTGCTCGTGGTTGCACTGCTGCGGCGGTTCGCGGTGGCCGCACCAATGCAGATCGTTGCTGGGGTTCTCGTGGCTGCCGCAACGTGGTTCGCGACCATGCCGGAAGCGCTCAATCACTATCAGGCCGACAAAAACTCCTATGGATTCTCAGATAACCGCGCGATCTCGGTAAAGCTCTTTCAGGGCGAACCGATGACCGTGGTGAGCGCACGCGTCGGTCGGCTTGTGGGGGAGTTGACCAAGGGCTTGGACTTCAAGGTCGCGATCCACGGCAGTCACGCAAATTTGGCGTACTACGGCGCGTTCCCGGTGGTGATCGAAACCGCAGCGGGTCTCACCGACGAGCACATCGCGCATTTGGAAGTCACCGAGCGGGCGATGGTCGGGCACGAACGTCACTTCGACATGTTCGCTGGCTACCTCGAATCGCGCGGTGTCGACATCAACTTGCATCTCGCCTGGCGCTGCGGCCATGACCTGCTCGATGCAATCACCGGCGTGGTGCTTGGTCACGCCGACCATCCTGGCGATCTGCTGCCCGCGCGCATGGTGACGTATCGACACGAGGTGTGGACGGAGATCCGACGCCGCAGTCCGGGCATCGTGGCGCTGGACTTCACCCAGTGGTTCGACGACGTGTATTTGAAGTTGATGGATTCGCGGACGCGAGAGCAGCTGCAAAGTGACATGGCCGCGTTTGATCGGTTCTACTTCGGCCACAACGATGACCCAGCGCGTAGGGCTGTGATTCAGAGTCAGCTGAAGCGCTAGGTCGACAATCGACAGAGGAAGCTGCACATGAACCAACCCTGCATCGTGTCGCGCGGATTCTTCGTGCTTGTTGGATGCTTGCTAGCATCCATCGCGCAAGCGCAACGACCGAACATCGTGTTGGTCATGGCGGACGATCAAGGCTGGGGAGACATGGCTTACAATGGCCACCCGGTCGTGCAGACGCCGAACTTCGACAAGGCTTCTGCGACGGGGCTGCGCTTTGATCGCTTCTATGCCGCCGCTCCGGTGTGCTCACCTACGCGAGCCAGCGTGTTGACGGGACGCCATCCGAATCGGATGGGCGTGTTCAAGTGGGGTTACCCCATGCGCCCGCAGGAGACGACGCTTGCGGAGGCGTTGAAGGCGGCGGGCTACGCAACCGGTCACTTCGGGAAGTGGCATCTGGGGAGCGTGCGCAAGACCAGCCCCGCGAACCCCGGGGCGAACGGCTTCGACGAGTGGTACAGCGCTGCCAACTTCTACGACAACGATTCCATCCTCTCGCGCAACGGCACCGCCGTTTCGTCGAAGGGTGAAAGCTCCATGGTCGCGGTGGACGCTGCGATGCAATGGATGCGCAAGGCGCACGAAGAAGAACAGCCTTTCCTGGCCGTCGTTTGGTTTGGCTCTCCACATGTTCCCCACCGCGCAGCTGCAGAAGACCTCGCGCACTACGAAGGTCAGCCAATCAAGACGCAGCACTTCCTTGGCGAGATCACGGGCATGGATCGCGCGTTCGGGAAGCTTCGTGACGGGCTCACTTCGATGGGCGTGCGTGACAACACGATCCTGTGGTACTGCAGTGACAACGGCGCGTTGCCGAAGGTTGGTTCGACCGGCGGACATCGTGGTGCGAAGGGCAAGGTTTACGACGGGGGTTTGTTGGTGCCGGCGATCTTGGAATGGCCCGCCGCAATCAAGATGCCTCGCGTCACCGGTGTGCGCTGCAACACGTGCGACATCTATCCAACGGTGATTGAGGCCGTGGGGGCGAGCATCTCCGAGCAACCACCCTTGGATGGCGTCAGCCTGCTGACACTGATTCGCGGCAAGCCGTTCCAACGCGAGAAGCCCATGGGCTTCTGGGACTACCCGATTCATGGAATCGGCACGCCCTCAGACCAATGGATGAACGAGCTGTTCGAAGCGCAGCAAGCCGGCAAGGACCTGCCACCTCACGAGTCGAGCATCAACGCTGCGAGGCTTCCTGACCCGGCACTCAGCACGACCAAGTTCCCGGGTCACGCTGCGTGGATCGACGGCGATTGGAAGCTGCACCGCATCGAAGCCAAGAATGGCGACGTGGGCTTCGAGCTCTATGACCTAAAAGCGGATGCTGCCGAGGCTAAGGATGTGGCGGAGCAGCAAGAAGAAGTCATGGCGCAGATGAAACCTAAGCTGCGCGTCTGGCTCACGTCCGTCGTGAAGAGCGTCAACGGCGAAGACTACTAGAGCTCTAGTTTGTCGCACGCGTCAGACGCAGCTCTTTAGTGTTGCCTTGAAGCAATATTCTTGAGGAAACCCGTGGCGCTGGGCGCCCGATGCCTTGCCGTCGGCATGATTTCGGCCATCGCGCTCGCTTCTCGACTGGCGGTCCGGTTGAAACCGTCTGTAAGATCACCGTCAGGGTCGACGTCGGTGAGTCTGCACAACTGGATGCTTTGCGAACAATGGTTCGGCGATTCCGCGCTAACCCTACCCGGCATCCGTGCTTGGAAACGCACGTGGTCTTGAAGGGGGGAGTCTCTGCGTTCTTGGGACGTGATGAGTCCCGTTGATCGGCCGCCGGTTCATCCTCGAACAGACACTCCCCTCTGTCTCACCAGCAACCATGTCCAACCGACAGCCATGATTCATCTACTCGTCTTGATCGGCCTAGTGGCCGGATTTGCATCGACCCCGGATCACCTCCTCACGGACCGCCCGGTTGGTCGGGTGGTCGCGATGGCTGGTGACTACTTCGTCGACCCGACGTTTACTGGCGTCAGCGGCGACGGGACTGATCCCGCGGCACCGCTCAAAGATCTGGTTGTGCTCAGAGCTATGCTTGGATCTCCCGTGGATCGCAGCGGTGTGCGTTTCTGGCTCAAGTCTGGGACTACGTTCGCGATTGGCGCCACTCCCTTGCGGATCGAAGCGTGGGGGACGGCTGGAGCTCCGATTCGGATCGGCAGCTATCGATCCGCCATGCGCTTACCTAGCGGCGGCCTGTCGATTGATCGGGTCGACAACGCGTCTCGCGAGCCAGGGGCTCGGCTCGTCGGGCTGGGAGCTGGTTCGACGACGATTGGACTTCTCCTGATCGGTTGCCGATTCATCGAACTCGTTGGGCTTGAAGCGACCGGGTTCAACAACGGAATCATTCTACGAGGCGTTGAAAATGCATCCGTCACGGGTTGCTTCTCGCACACCAATGGGACGCGTGGCGTGTTCCTCCAGCACTTGACGGTCGGTGGAGTCAATCATGGCAGTCGTCACATCACCGTGGAAGACTGCTGCCTGCGGGACAACGGCAGCGACACCAGTGGCTCAAATCTCGCGCTGGGGCTGATGGCTGGCAACTGCACGGTGCGACTCTGCGAGTTTTACAGCACCCTCCCGGGCATGGGTGTGGACGGCATACTCTTCGCATCCTCGTCGTCCGGGCACTTGATCGAGCGGAATGTTGTTCGCGACATGTCGCGGAACAAAATGGGTGGAGACGGTGATGGAATCGATCTCAAGGCGGTGTTTCAGCGCGACCTTCGTGACGGCTGGGCGACAACGATTCGCGACAACTTCATCTTGCGCAATGCGGGGGACGGCATTGTCATCCATAACGGCTGCCGTGATCTGTCGATTTACCGAAATCAAATTGAGCAGAACCACTACGGAATCAACTTGCTGCCCGGCACCGTTGATTCGGACGGCGACCTCGTCGAAGCCGATGTGAATCCCTACGGTCCGAGCGGCGTGCGGGCTTGGTTCGCGGTTTCAGAGCGGCTTCGCATCACGTGCAACCGCATCGTCGAGAATCGTGAGCATGGCGTGTTCGTGGACATGAAGGTCACTCCAACCGGTGCCGTTTGCGGCGGGGGCACGTCGTCTTGCGTCGGCCGTTTGCATGGCTCGATCTACCGAGACGTATCCATCACTTTCAACACGATCGACGACAACCAAAAGCACGGCATCGCGGTCGCGCGCTCCTTCACATCCGCGGAGAGAGCCGAGTTGCTAGACCCAGCTATTGCGGGCACGCTGACGTTTGGCTTCTTCCGCCGACGGCTGGAGAACATCCGCATTCGCGGCAACCTGATGCGAAGGAACGCCTGCACCGTGACCACTGCGCACGGGGCATACGCGCAATTGATGATTGCTAACGTCGTCGACGGAACGGCGTCGGGGGAGTCGGATCTCGGCGAGTTTGACATCGACTTCAATGTATTCGAACCGCCTGCGCTGCAGCCGGTAGCTGATCTCCGTCGGGTCACCATCCGTCGTTGGGCTTATGACAGCGTCGCGCTGATGTACGTGGGCGGACCGCCGTCCGAATCCAGGATGACACTCACGCAGCTCGAGAGCATCGGATTCCACGGTGGCACTCGCGTGATTGGGAGCGCGTCCGCGTTCGGTTCGGGGTGCGCTGGAACCGGCGGCGCTGTTCCGGATCTTCGCGTCCCAACGCTCGAGCCGCTGAAT
>CBESZZ010000206.1:0-6837 GCA_965534055.1 uncultured bacterium
TGGCGGCAGGTGTTCGGGCTCTGAGTTGTTCGCCGTCGCTGTGGCCTCAGCGACGGCTCAGTTCGGTATTCAGCCGCGGGCAATGCACGCTGAATCGTGTATGAATCAGCGCAGATGAGCGAACTGCTGACCCTGCTGTTGAACCTCGTGCTGGCGCTCGCCTTGGGCCAGATCCTCGCGTGGCACTATGTGCGCTTCGCCAAGGTCCTAGGCAATCGTGCGCGGTTTGCGCGCATCTTCCCGTTCATCGCCGGCACCACGTTGCTCATCATTGCGGTGGTGAAGACGTCGTTGGCGCTGTCGGTGGGATTGATCGGCGCACTATCGATCATTCGTTTCCGCACGCCGGTGAAGGAGCCCGAAGAGCTCGCCCATCTGTTTCTCGCCATTGCGGTGGGGATCGGCTTCGGCGCCGAGCGGTCCTACACAACCGTGGCCGTGTTCGCCGTGCTGCTGGTCTTCCTGACGATTCGGGGCATGAACGAGGGCAAACAGAGCGGGCTGCACACGATCCTGCAGGTGACGTGGCCCAAGGGTGCTGGGACGCTGCAGGATTTGCTGACCCCGGTGGAGGCGCAGTGTCGACGTGTGGATCTTCGGCGGGCAGACAGCACGAAAGAAACCACGCACGCCAGCTTGCTGGTGGAGCTTGATGGCCCCGCGCGGGTGCAAGCGCTCTTGACGGCCATCGAAACCGCGTTGCCGGGTGCTGAGACCTGCATCGTCGAGCGCGACGGTCTCGAGGCGTGAGGCGATGATCACGAAAGACGAACGCCGGGCCGCGCTGCCCAACACGCTGGTGTGGGGCGGGCTGGGACTGGCCATCTTCGTCGTTGGGATCCTGGTAGGGATCGACATGGCCGGCGCGCCGGTGCGGCTACAGATCGCTTCACCAGGGGCCAACGAATCGCCGTTCGTGAGTCGCACCAAGCCGATTCCAGCGACGCTGGGTCTGAACGTGCTTTCGATTCGGATGGGGCCAGCCGCGGTGCAAACGCTCGAGGGTCTGCGTGGAGAAGCCATGCGCACCGGAATCCTCGAGCAGACCGAGAGTTCCATGGTTGCGGCGACAGCTGCGCTGGACAGCTACAGCTCTTTGGTCGGCACGAGTTCGGCCGTTGCGGTGCAGGTGCGGTTGAAGGGCGACTTCACCGACCACATGGATACCGACAAGTGGTCGTTGCGCATCGAGCCCGACGGCGACGCGACGCTCGCTGGCATGAGCAAGCTGTCAATTCAACATCCCAAGACGCGCGGGTTTTACACCGAGTGGTTGGTGATGCAGATGGGTCGCAAGCTCGGATTGATCACGCCGCGCTGCCAGTTCGTGCGCGTGCGAATCAACGACGTCGACTCGGGGGTCTACTACCTCGAGGAGCACTTCAGCAAAGAGATGCTCGAAGCCGCAGGTCGGCGCGATGGACCGATTGTTCGGTTCAACGAGGCGAGCTTCTGGTCCGTGTTTAAACAGTTTTGGTCCAGCGATGGCCAAGTGGATCCAGCGTCTGCGGGCTACACCACCGCGCTGAGTCCAGTGGGTGCTGAGATCAGCGTCTACGGCGAGAAGAAGTTCGCGCGCGACGGCAGGCTTCGGGCGCGTCGGGATCGTGCGATTGCAGCGCTCCGGGCTCTGCGCGTGCGCACCATCGACCCCGAACGTGTGCCGCTCTTGGCGATGCAAGAGGCGAGCGATCAGCGCGAGTCGGAACTGGAGCAGCTCTTCGATGCCGATGCGCTTGGGCGTTGGCTTGCACTGTCTGCGCTGGTCAACGGGCACCACGGCGTCACGTGGCACCAGCTGCGGTTCTTCCACGATCCAGTACGCGACCGCTTGGAGCCCCTGGTTTTTGATACGGGCGCGGTGGTGCTCACGGACGCCGCGGGTTTTCTGCTGTTCGAGGACTGGGTCGAACCGTTGTTGGACATCGCCGGAGTGCGCGATGCGGCGTATCGCACGCTTTGGACAATGCTCGATCCGGCGTGGAGAGCGGAGCTGTTCGCCGAGATTCACCCGGAGCTTTCGGTCGGACTCAGTGGCTTGGTTCAAGAAGGTTTGATGGCGGAGGCGCTCGCCAACCCGGACATCGTGCAGCGCGCGCTCACGCTGCGGTCGGAAACCGTGGCCAAGATCATTGCGCCGTTGGATGCCGCGAACTTCGCCGCCACCTTGCGAACCGTAGGGGTCGGCCGCGCGGCGGATCCCCAGGGCTTCAGCAAGGAGTTCGAAGATGTCTCGGTGACCTTGACTGAAGATCGCGAGCTGGTGGTTGAAGCTTGGGCGGTCACTGAAGTGCCCACGCTCGTTGAAGAGTTTCGGTTCGACGACGGGCACACAGTGTCGGCGCAGGCCGTCTGGCAACCGCGCAGCGGCGACGCTTCTGCCGCGCAGGGTAACATCGCCGTGCTGCTCGGACGGCAAGGTTCGCGCACGCGGTTTGTGTTGACCGAAGACAGCCGCATGTCCGGCTTGCAGACCGTCAAAGACGTTGTGCGTCGGATTGAACAGGGTGAGGCAGGCACCGCCGCCGCGGTGCGCCAAGCTGCTGGAATTCGCGTAGCGACCCGGACGCTGGGTGCCCCGGGTGAGGCTGTTGAGATTGCACTATCGCCACGCCGCGGGAGCTCTAGCGACGCCGATGAAGGTCGCCCAGAGCCGCCCACGCTGAAGGCCGCGTTGAGCCAATGCCCGTTGCTGCGCTACGAGCCCGGCATTGCCCGACTCTCGATTGAGCCTGGAACGCACGCGTTGAACGCGGATCTGTTCTTGCCGCGAGAGCTGCCGTTGCACATCCCTGCGGGCACCACGTTGACCTTGGCGCCCGGAATCATCGTCTACGCTGCTGGCGGTTTGATTGTCGAAGGCACGGCATCGTCGCCCGTGGTGTTTGCATCCGAGAATCCGTCGCAACCCGCCGCCGGCATTTTGGTGCTGGACGCGCCCGTCACAAGCCGGCTTGAACACACCACGTTCCGGGATCTTGGTGAGTTGAACCGCGGATCATGGCAAAGCCTCGGTGGTGTGACCTTCTACTTCTCGCCGCTAGTTCTCACGGACTGTCGGTTCGAAGACGGTCGTGGAGAAGACGTGCTCAACGTTGTCGGTAGTGAAGTTGCGCTGACCCGCTGTGTGTTCGATGGCGGTGCGTCGGACCTGTTCGATGGCGACTTCGTGACGGGAAGCGTCACGGACTGCAGCTTCGCGAACTCTGTGGAAGACGGTTTGGATGTCAGCGGTAGCCGACTCACGGTGACGGGCTGCACGTTCACGAACATGGGCGACAAAGGGATCTCCGCGGGTGAGCGCAGCATGCTGGTGGTGTCCGCGAGTCGCGTGGTGTCTGCCGCTATCGGCGTGGCCTCGAAGGACGCGTCGACGGTTACGCTGCGCGATCTAGTCGTGGAGCAGTCGGACCACTGGGCGCTCGCGGCGTTCATCAAGAAGTCCGAGTACGGCACGAGTCGTATAGACGCTACCAATCTGCGGGTTCTTGCAACGGGTCGTGGGGACGCACTCGTGCAAACGGGCTGCGTGATTCTGCGTGACGGCACGGAGTTGCCGACCGAAGAAATCGACGTGCCTGAGCTCTACCGTCAAAAGGTCTTGGGCAAGTGAACGCGGCTGCAGACGATCTTCGCTACGAGGTGAAAGCGGCTTGCCGCAGCTTGGACTTGCCGCGGGTGCGCACTGAGCTGCAGTTGATGTCATGTGGCTTGCGGCCACTGCATGCCACGCGCACGGTACAAAGCCTCTACTTCGACACTGACGCCGGCCGTGCCGTCGGGGAGAACCTCGCGGGGATTTCTGATCGTCGCAAGGTGCGGTTGCGCTTCTACGGCGAGGACACGGACGTCGTTCAGGCTCAGCTTGAGGTCAAAGAGCGACGGGCGGGTTTGGGCTCGAAGCGCGTGGCGAAGCTGCCGCCCGGTCTGCGTGTGCAGGGAGCTGAGACTTCCCGCTTTCCGGCATCGGTCCTTGCTCACTTCGATGGCACCGCCGAGGAGTGCGCGTGGTGGGCGGATCAACTTCGGGCGCACCGCACGGCGCAGTGGATTCGTTACCGACGCGAATACTGGGAGACCGCGGCGGGGAACGTGCGCGTGACATTGGACAGCAAGCTGGAAGCCTTCGACTTGCGCTACGCAGCGCGAATCAATGACCGCGCCCCGTCACCACTGCCTGCGGTTGCGGTGATCGAGTGCAAAGCGGCCGCTTCCGCGCGAGCCGCCGTGGAAGCCTTGGTGCACGCGTTGCCGCTTTCTGTCGGCCGCTGTTCGAAGTTTATGCTCGCCAGTGTTCCGGGCGAAGGGCCGCTGTTGCCGCGGTAGGCGATCGAAGCCGTTGGCTGTAGCGTGCGGTGCCTCATGCAAGCCGTTCGCAACCTGTTCGTTGGTCTCGCGACCAGTCTCAGTCTCCATTGCGTTTCATTGCCAGCGCAAGATCGCGCACCTGTGGTCAACGAAGTCGCCGGCGCACTGCGCATCCTGGATGAAGATGGTGGGTGGTGTTGGTTCGAGGGCGAACGGGCGCTGTTGATCGACAACACGCTGTTGGTTGGCACCGTCTCCGCGGGAACGGTCGTGTCCGATCGTCGCGGCGACATCAACCTATTGGTTCATGACCGCGAGTCGGGCAAGACCAGCAACGTGGTGTTGCACAAACGGCTTGAGTGCGACGACCACGATTCACCTGCGCTGTTGGAGTTGCCAAGCGGACGTCTCCTGACGATGTATTCGCGTCATGGGTCAGACGATCAAATTCGTCTACGCATCAGCCATAGGCCTGGGGTTTACTCGAAGTTTGGCAAGGAGCGCGAACTGTCAGGAAACATCGATGGACGAGGTGTGACGTATTCGAACGTCTTCCGACTCGCAGCGGAGAACGACGGCGAGGGGCGAATCTACAACTTCTTTCGTGGTGCGGATTGGAGCCCGTGGTTCGTAAGCAGTGCGAACAACGGCAAGTCTTGGTCCGAGCCTTCACCCTTGCTGCAAGGCGACGGACGTCCCTACATGCGGTACGCGAGTGATGATGACCGAGTGGTGCACTTCATCGCGACGGAACAACATCCCCGGAATTTTGACACGAGCATTCGGCACGGGATCTTGCGGGGCGGCAGCGTGTATGCCGCGAACGGCGAGAACCTCGGTGCGCTGACCAAGGGACCCATGGATGTGACCAAGCTCCCCGTGGTCTTTCAGGGCTCAAAGGACGCGGTCGCTTGGTGTAGCGACATTCGCCTAGACGGCGGTGGCAACCCAGCGATCGTTTACTCCGTGCAGCGAGGCAGCGCCGGCAAGCCTCCCGGGCACGGTGGTGAGGATTGTCGCTATCGATACGCCCGCTTCAGCAACAACGAGTGGAACGATGTGCCGCTCGCCTACGCGGGCACCAGGCTCTACGCAGGCGAAGACGACTACACCGGGCTCGTGACGCTCGATCCGGACGATTTCAACACCGTGTATCTGTCGACCAACGCCGATCCGAAGACCGGGGAGCCGCTGAAGAGTGCTGCGGACGGCAAGCGTCACTATGAGCTCTACCGCGGCCACACCGGCGATCACGGTGCGACGTGGACCTTTGCACCGATCACGCGCAACTCTTCGGTAGACAACCTGCGCCCCGTTGTCGCGATGAGCAAGGAGGGTGAGGGCATGTTGCTGTGGATGCGCGGAACCTACCGGACCTATCAAGACTTCCGCACAGCCGTGGTCGGGATGGTGCTCGGCACGGGCGAACTCGCGGCAATGGAGCCGGCGCAGCATCCCGTGGAGAAGACCGTCGTGCGCACGTTCGCTGATAATCGGACGGTGCGTGCGATCCATGTTGCGGCAAGGCACGTGGCGGAGTGGCAGATGATGCACGAGGCGCGCTACGCCAGAACCGACTGGACCCAGGCAGCGTTTACTGTCGGTTTGGTGCACTGGGCAGAAACCGCCCGCAACAAGAGGCTCGCGGATTGGTTGCGGAAGCGGTTCGCGTCGATGGAGTTCAAGCTCGGACCGAGACCCTTCATGGCCGACGACTACTGCATCGGTTACGCGTATGAACGCTTCGGTTGGTACCACAACGAACCCATGCTGGCCGAGCCGACTCGTGTGCGCATGGTTGAGATCACCGCACGACCGAACGACGAATCGTTGGAGTGGAAGGATGGCATTTGGGATCGGGAGTGGGCGTGGTGCGATGCACTTTTCATGGGGCCGCCGACTTTGGCGTGGAGCTCGGCGCTCACCGGCAACCTCGACCAGATGCAATGCGCTGACCGGTTGTGGTGGAAGACCACCGAATTCCTCTACGACGAGGATCACCACCTTTTCTATCGCGATGGCCGCTACCTGAATCGCAAGGAGAAGAACGGCATGCCGATCTTCTGGAGTCGCGGCAACGGCTGGGTTGTCGCGGGGCTCGTGCGGATGCTGGAGGTCCTGCCGGAAGACCATCCAAGTCGGCCGCGCTACATCAAGACGTTGACCGAGATGCTTGAAGCGCTGCGGAAGCTCCAGGGTGAGAACGGTTCTTGGCCATCCAGCCTGCTGAATCCACCGGACCCCGTGACCCCGGAGACGAGCGGCACAGCATTCTTCTGTTACGCAATTGCTTGGGCGGTGAACCACGGCGTCTTGGAACGCGAAGCCTGGGATCCCGTGATCGATCGCGCGTGGTCCAGCTTGACGGCGGCGATCCATCCCCTCGGCAAACTGGGTTACGTGCAGCGCCAAGCCGCAGCACCTGGTGCTGCGGGAGCTGACGAGACCGAGGTCTACGCGGCAGGTGGCTTCCTTCTGGCTGCGAGCGAGCTCATCAAGATGGCGCGCATGGACGGCTTGTCGCGCACC
>CBESZZ010000207.1:0-6833 GCA_965534055.1 uncultured bacterium
AACATAATGCGCGCCTCTACGTCTCAATGGCCGTTCCGTTCTTGAGTACCCTGCACTTGACGTTGCACGTCTTCAAGATCAATCCTGACGGACGGCTATCGGATCCAAAGGTTCTGGGAAAGATCGGCAGTGGTGCATTCAACACTTTCGACATCTTCCTCAGACGATTCCACGATGGTGGGCAACACCGCACCTGGGCTTATCTGACAAGCTATTCAGTCCACTCAACCACTCCTGGGGTTCCTAGCGCGAAATCATTCGTCATTATCGACGTCACAGATGTCCCGCTCGGTCCAGGTACCGACACCTGGGATCCAGATGCGGTGGCTTGGGAATTCTCCTTTAGCCCCCCCGGTGGATCCGTCTTGGACGATGAAGTTCACAGCTCGTACGTCACTCCAGACGGACAGACTGCGGTCGTGGCGTTCGAAGACACGTACTCCCTAGCGTTCGACATCTCCGCCTACACTCCCACAACACCCGCGTCGAACACAGCGTACAAGGCGGCGCCACCGCCAATTCCCTCGACGCATCTCTTCGCTTCGACGCCGTGCATCCGCCGGCTGCACCACTTCAACGGCATTGGGAACACCGGGTACATCAGCGCCTTCGAAGGGGGATTCCTCCTCGTTGACATGACTAAAGACTCTGCCGGCCAACCCAACGGCTACACGTCGCTGGTTGAGTGGGATCAATGGAATCCACAACCTGCAGGAAGCAATTTCCGAGGAGTTTGGAATGTCGATATGGACTTGGATTCGGGCAAACTACTCGTGTCGGAGCGCACCGACGGTCTGCATATCCTGACCGTCGACAGGGCGCATGTGATGCGTGAGGGCTTCGCAATCCCTGGGCCCAATGGATCCAAGCCTCGAATGACGCTTGAGGACGGGCCGCCGAGGATTTCGGCGGGAGGTGGATTCTCCGCCATTGCCACCGTGCGGGATATTCCTCTTGTGAACGGCACCGAGGTTCCAACCACAGTATTTTTTCGTAAACGGGGTCTATCCGTGCCACCGACGATCGCGATGCCTTTCAGCAATCAACACTCGACCGACGGTGTCATCAAGGTCTTGATCAACATGCCGAACGCAATGGTCGGTGACGAGGTCGAAATGATCTCCAGCAGTCTCATGGTGTTCTCAAGACTGTCGCACTTTGGAATCGCGCAGTGAGATAAGTCTGCTCCCTCTTTTGGCGAGCGACATCTGTCGCTTGCCTAAACGCATCCATCTTAAGTGTGTATCCATGTTTAACCGTGCTTGTCTGACTTTCTGTTTCGCCGTCTTCCCACTTGCTTTCGCCGTCTGCCAAGACAGGCCCGATGTGCCTCTTGAAGAGATCAACGATCACTACACCAATTGCCGAGGAATCAACTTTCTCCCCACCTACCCGTCTCTGAATCAAACACATGGATACGACGGCGTCGCTTCCACCACTGCGATGTGGTACTACTACGATACGGGGACAAGCGGTACGTGGGCCGCAGTCGACAAACAGTTGCGATGGTTGCGTCTGTCTGGATTCAACACAGTGCGAGTCTTTCTGTCTTTTCCTGCGTGGGAATACTTCGACGCCAATCCGACACTGAACCAAATCCCGGGTACGAACGATTCAGTGCGAAGGTACGAGCACTTCCTCGAACTCTGCAAGATCAACGGCATTTGGTGCACACCGGTTCTCTGGGATGAGACTCTCGCGTTGGGAGCTCCAGAGCCAGTGCAAGGCACGGTCTTTGGCAACTTGGGTCAATGGCACACGAGTCCCGGCGAAAGCCGGATGACGTCTGATCTGCTGCTCGACCCAACTCTCGTGACCACCAAGACGGGGAGTTTTGTGGCTGACTTCGCGAACGCCAGCCTTGGTAAACCAGCGATGTTGTTCTGGCACTTGATGAACGAACCTGCGGCCCCTGAAGCCCTCGTGGTGAACTTTCTTAGCGCGACACTTGGAATTCTGGACAGCATTGCGCCGAATGATCCAACGCTTTTGCTCGCCGTTTGGGGCGCGCAAGGGTCAACCCTGAGCCAGATGGCGCTGGATTCTCGCGTGGATCTCATGGAAATTCACCCCTATGGGTCGACTCGCGGCGCAATCGAATCTCAAGTCTACGACTCAACGCATTTTCCCGATCCATCGCAGCCGAGTGGCTTCGTTCGCAAAGCGATCATCGCGACGGAAATTGGCTCGCCCGGTTTCGGCTGGTCCTACCAAGACGCCGTCCGATACGCACTCGGTGTACCGCGCCCGGATCTCGGCCCCACTGAAACCGGCGTGGGGTTCATGCCGTGGGTCTCAAACATTGGCTGGAAGAACGGCAACTACCCTTTCAAGGAGAGCAACGGCTTGTTCTACGGTGACGGCAAGGTGCGCGAGACCGCTTCCGTCATGGCCTTTGTCCAAGCCGCGCTTGGTCAAGGTGTTTCGCAGAGCACACTTTGGGTCGCGTCGGATCTCGTTGAAAACACCGCGACTGCGGATCCGTTGAGCCACATTTCACAAACCCCCATTCCAATGGACTTGGACAGCTTTGGTGACCTGGTCACTCTTCTGAACAAGGATCCCCTGACCTTCGATTGGAACGACTACGTCCGCGCCACGGTGATCTTCGCGAACAGCGGTCATGTCACAGCCTATCTGGCAGGAAGTACCAACGGGAATCCTTACGGGATGGTCGGAGTGCCTTACCGGGGCGACGCGCCCACCCAGTTTCTGCTCATCAACTTCCTTCCTTCGATCGCGATCCCGGGATCGGCTCAGTGGCCAGCGGTTGTCGCAGCGTCCGAAGCGCTCTGCGGCACCACGTTCAGCACGACGGAACCTTGCCATCTCTACTTTCTCGGCACGCAGGGGATCGAACCATGGCAGAACTTGCTCGGGCCCTTCGTCATCGGTCAAAGTGGACCATACTGAGCTGGTTTAAAGCGTGACGACGTGAAGACACTGGCTGCACGCCTCGCCGCCGATCAATGAATGGCGTCGTGATTCGAGTTGGCCCCCACGCGAATGCGTATGGGGGCCAACCGGGCGCCGAGTTCCGCATGTGTTTGGATCATGACCAGGCTCTCCAACGCGATGGTTCTCTCCTTCGCCGCGACGCTGATCCCTTCTTCGTTGGAAGTGCAGGCCAGCTTCACCAACTCAACAGCCGCTGCACCGCCATCTGCACTCCTCAGTTGATTCGGGTGTCCGATGCTTCGACGGCTCAGATCGGCATGTGATGGCTTGAAGCGGAAGTTACTTGGCATGTCCGCCTCGCACATGGGACGAAGTTGCGACGCGCGCTCAGTCCGGACAAATCGTTGAGGAGACTCGACGCGCTCGCGATGATGTGCTCATGAAGTACCTCGTTGCTCTCTCCTTGCTCGCTTCGACACTTTGCGGCCAAGCAACAGAGACTCAGGCGAAGAGACCGAACTTCTTGTTTGTGCTCACGGATGATCAGCGGAACGACTCGCTGGGTTGCGCCGGGCATCCGGTTCTGCAAACGCCCGTGATCGACAGAATCGCTAGCAAGGGGACGCGCTTTATCAACGCCTTCGTCACGACGCCAATCTGCGCCGCGAGTCGGGCGTCGATTCTTACGGGCGCCTGGGAGCGTCAGCACGGCTACACGTTCGGGACACCGCCCTTGTCCGCAGCGGCCATTGCGGAGAGTTACCCAGCCATCCTTCGTGACGCAGGGTATCGGACCGGCTTCGTGGGTAAGTTCGGAGTGCGCGCTCAGAGAGACTCGCCGAGCGTGCTGTTCGACTTCTTCCGCGGGTTCGGGCAGCCCTTTCAGAAGGAGCTCGCGGATGGAACCACGCGACATCTCACGGACATCACGGGAGACAACGCGCTCAAGTTCCTGGACGGCTGCGACAAGGAGCAACCCTTCTGCCTCACGGTGAGCTTCAACGCCCCCCACGCGGAGGACGCGAACAAGAAGAACCCCTATCCCTTCTCGCCTCCTGAGGAGCATCTCTACGTTGACTCCGAGATTCCTCCCCCGCTTGTCGCTGTTGATTTTTGGAAGAGCCTGCCGAACTTCTTCACCCGCTCGCTGAACCGCGAACGATGGTTCTGGAGATGGGACACGCCGGAGAAATACGACCGCTACGTGCGTGACTACTACCGGATGATCAGCGGCATCGACCGCGTCACCGGACTCGTGCTTGCCGAGCTGGAACGCCGTGGACTCGCCGACAACACGGTCGTAATCTTCACCAGCGACAACGGCTACTACATGGGCTCCCGCGGCTTCGCGGGTAAGTGGTCGCACTACGACGAGTCGCTGCGCGTCCCACTGGTGATCTACGATCCACGGCAGACGAGTGACGGTGGTCGACTCGCGTCCGAACTCGTGCTGAACGTCGACCTTGCCCCCACGATCCTGGATCTCGCCGGTCTCAAAGCGCCCGCGAAGTATCAAGGGTCGAGCCTGACCGCAGTCATGAAGGAGGGTTCGAGCGGTGCCTGGCGCGAGGACTTCCTGTTCGAGCACCTCATGCACCACGACAACCTCCCCCGGATGGAGGGCGTGCGGGCGACCCGGTATGTCTATGCGCGCTACTTCGACAACCTGCCAGAAGGGGAATTCCTGCACGACCTGGAGCGTGACCCGCAGCAGCTCGTCAATCTAGCCAGCGACCCGGAGCAAGCGGCGCTGCTGGCAAGCATGCGTCTCCGGTGCGATGAGCTCGGCGCTCAGGCCGGCAGGGCGCCACTGTCGGTGGTCGACCAACGTTGCGAAGACCTGCGCGAACCGCTCGCGATTCCCACGGTGGAACCGAGACTTACCTGGCGTATCGAATCCACCACCCCGGAACAGCGTGGCCAAGGGTGGGACGCTGTCCAGATTCAAGTCGCTCGCACGTCGGCCGCACTCGCGAGCCATTCTGCGAACCTCTGGGACCCCGGTTGGATCAGCGCAGAGTCCTCAGTCGCGGCCGTCTATGCCGGCACTCCTCTAGCAGCGCGCGACCGCGCCTTCTGGCGCGTGCGAGTCCGCGACCTCGAAGGCCGCGTCTCCCCCTGGAGCGAGTCGGCCGAGTTCGCGGTCGGACTCCTCAATCCCACGGATTGGACGGGCGCTTGGATCGGCGCTCCTGATGTCTCGGAAAGACCTGAGGCCACTGAGGCAGTGAGCACGCGTGCGCCATGGCTGCGGCGGAACTTCGAGCTGTCCGCGCAGCCACGACGTGCGGTGCTGCACGTCGCTTCGGTCGGGTACCACGAGGCGCACATGAACGGCACACGAGTTGGCGAAACGCTCTTGGCGCCGAGCGTGAGCGACCTAAGCCAGCGCACTCAAGCCGCTTCCTACGACGTCACGGAAGCACTGCGTTCCGGTACGAATTCGATTGGACTCTGGCTCGGATCCGGCTGGTCGCGCTACCCCCGCTACAATGTCACCACCGGTCCTCTCGTCCGCGCCGAACTGGACATCACGCTTGAGGACGGCTCCACGAAGCGGATCGTGACGGGATCGGAATGGGTCACGCGCGGTAGCCACATCGAGGCCATCGGCGGCTGGACGTTCGGCAACTATGGCGGCGAGCGTGTGAACGCGGAGCAAGCGCTCGAGCGCTGGAACGCACCCGACCTCGATGATTCGGATTGGGCAACCGCGAGCACGTACCCCTGCGAACTCACAATCGTCCCCGAAGCCGTAGAGCCCAACCGTGCGATCGTCGAACTTCGGCCGAGCGCGATCGAGGAATCAAAGCCGGGCGTGTTCCGCGTAGACATGGGCCGCGCGTTCACTGGCGTCTTCGAAGCACGACTCCAGGGAAAACCGGGAAACACCGTGCACCTTTCGTTTTCCGAACGTGAGGAGAAGGACGTCACCTACGCCCAAAAAAGCGAGCTGGTCCTCGGTCCGGATGGAACTGGGGTCTTTCGGAATCGCTTCAACTACGTCACCGCGCGCTGGATCACGATTCGTGGCGTGAGCACCGCCCCGACCACCGAGGACATTCGCGGGCATCTCGTTCGCAGCGGCTTTGACAGAGTCGGTTCCTTCACGTGCTCCGACCCGCTGCTCCAGGGGATCTACGACACCACGGCCTGGACCTTCGAGTGCCTAAGCCTCGGGGGCTATGTCGTCGACTGCGCCCACCGTGAACGATGGGGCTACGGTGGCGACGGCCACGCCACGATGGAAACCGCGCTGTCGCTCTACGACCTCCGCGCTTTCTACCGAGACTGGCTCGACGACTGGGCGGCGATCCAGGACGAGTTCGGGAATCTTCCTTTCACGTGCCCCACCTACCGAGGAGGCGGCGGTCCAGCGTGGAGCGGCATCGTCGTGATGCTGCCCTGGGAGATCTATCGACGCACCGGGGACCGGGAAGTCCTGGAAGTTGCATGGCCGACGATTGAGCGCTGGCTCGCATTCCTCGAGACGAAGACCGAAGATGGGCTCCTCCAGTTCTACTTCGACGAACGCTACACACGCGACGTCTACTCGTTCCTCGGTGACTGGGTGCCGCCCGGCGGCGCTCAGGTCGGCGGACGACCTGGCGAGAGCCGCAAGTTCTTCAACAACGCGTACCGGGTCTGGGCAGTGCGCACCGCGGCGCGGATCGCCGCGCGCATCGGACGGAACGCCGAGGCCGCGACTCTGGGTATCCGTGCTGAAGAACTCGCCCAAGCGGTTCACGAGCGCTTCTTCGACAGCGAGCGCGGCGTCTACGTCGAAGCACGACAGACCTACTACGCGCTACCGGTGCTGGCGGGCATCGGCCCCGAGGAGGTGCGCGAGGACCTCTTCGAGAGACTGGTCGCGGACGTCGAGGAACGACAGCACGTCGACACGGGGATCCACGGCACCTGGTTCCTTGTCAGAC
>CBESZZ010000208.1:0-6788 GCA_965534055.1 uncultured bacterium
AGGCTCGGTTGCTCGCGGCCGGACTGCAGACGATCGGCGATGTCGCGGCGGTTCCCGAAGCACGGCTGATCGAGTGGTTCGGTGCTGCATCCGGCGCTCACTTTGCGGCGCTCGCTCGGGGCGAGGACTTTCGCAAGGTCATCGGTTCGCGCGAGGCCAAGTCGATCAGCCACGAGAACACGTTCACCGAGGACCTCGCGGACCCAGGCGTTTGCTGCGGGGTCTTGATGGATCAAGCGGAGCGCGTTGCCCGGCGCTTGCGCAAACAGGGACTGAAGGGCCGCGTGGTCCGCGTGAAGGTGCGCACGCCCGACTTCACGACCTGGTCGCGCCAGCGGGCGTTGGCGGAACCCACGGCGGAAGACCTTGAGATTCACGGCGTCGCGAAGTCGCTCTTCGCAACCCTGTGGCGCGAGCAGGCAAGGTTGCGGAGCGAGGGGGTGCGTCTGCTCGGTGTCGCCGTCGCCGATTTCAGTGAAGAGTCCCAACCTCGGCAGGTGGGGCTCTTCGAGCGTCAGGACAAAGTCGTTAGCAAGGCACCCAAGCTGACGGCGGCCATGGACGCCATCAAAGATCGCTTCGGCGAAGATGCCATTCGACACGGCGCAGCGCACGGTGCGGATCGGCGCGTGACCGATGCGCTGCCCGGCCGCGTCTTGCCGGACGAATCGTCGAACGCCTAAAGGTCGATGGCCTGCGGGCACTAGCTGCTCCAACAAGCCGACCTGCCGTGCGCGCCACGGGGCGGCGGTGTGACGGCCGCGTAGCCGCCCCTCCCTTCGCTAGAGCCGATAGTGCAACGGCTCTAGCTCTTCATCGAGCCCCTACCAGGTGATCGAGATGCGATGCGTCCGGTTCGGATTGATGAGTTGCAGGTCGATGGCCATAACCGGGTTCTGTGGCGTGCCCACGTTGACCATGGCGAAACCCGTTGTCGTGCCATTCAGTGCTCCAACCTGGGGCAAGTTCACGATCCCCGCCATGGAGTTGGTGCCATTGAAATGGATCGTTGACGGATTGTCGTTGATGTAGAGCGTGGGCGTCCAGTTGGGGAGCGTGTCATGGGTGACCAGCACGCGCGCGCGTTCGCCTGCGGCGACGTCATCCAGGGACAGGTCGACCCGGTGCAGCGGTAGCGTGGTGTTGGGGATCACCCGCACTTCGTAAACGCATTCGGTCGAGGTGGCGTTCTGCTGAATGATCACGGGGATCTGCCGCATCTGGCCACCACCGAAAGGCTCCGTCATTACGATGGCCGAATTGCCCGAGTACGGCTGCCGACGGAAGTAGGACTCGGGGATTGGGTTGGGGCTCGGGTTCGAAGCTGGTGGCGCCTGTCCTTGCAAGAGGATGTTCCAGTTGGAGCCCGCGTAGTACCGTTGCTGCAGGTGACCCCAATGGGATGGTGAGAGCCAGGCGTTGTTGCTCCCGAGAGCAACGTCCGGGGCCGGCGTGCCATTGAGGAGGCGCATCATCGGGTGGTTCGAGATCAATGTGTAGTCCGGAAACAGACCACGAGAAAGGCAACCGAACTCGTCGTAGACCGCGATCCCCCACGTCCCCGCACTCTTCTGTCCCAGTGAGATGTTCGGATTGTTGAGGTCCTGGAAAACGATGTTGGGCACCGCGCCGGCGCCACCGGCGTACGTCAGTCCATCGACCAGGTGGCCGGTGTGGCGCCGCGCGGCGCCAAACTGGCCCCAGAACAGGCTGCCCCTGAGCACGCCGTCGTAGCCGACGAAGTAGCAGTCCTTCAAGCGTCCCGGGCCGTCGTAGATGACGTGTCCGTGTCCGGCCTCGTAGCCGATCATGTGCAGGTTCGACAGGCTGTTGAAGGGGGTGGGATAAATCAAGTTGCCGTTGTCGTACACCACGACCGAATCGATCAATGAGTCAGCGGATGCGAACTGGGTGTGGACACCGTTGTCGGTGAGCACGCAGTCCACGAACCGGATGTCTTCATTAAAGTCCTGCGACGCACCGGTGTAGATGCCTTCGGTGCAGCCGTAGGCCCGGTAGTCCACGAGATCTGTGGGGCTCGGCGGGTCCCAGTCGACGTTGGTCAGCACGACGTCGTCAAGCGGGTTGTCGAGGGTCCCATTGGGGTTGACCGAATCGTGAATGTCGATGCCGTTCTTGCAGCTGTGCGCCAGGTTGGCGACGAATGCTCCAAGTGGTTCCTTGGTGGAGTTCCAGGGGTTGCCGACGGAGTAGCTGAACGAATCAACCCATTCTGGTTTCGATGACGTTCCAGTCGGTTGCAGGTGCAGCGCGAACCAATAGCCCACACCCAGCGAGTCCGCCGCGACGTTGCCGATGAACTCGTTGGTGGGGTGGCTGATCCAGAAGGCAGCAGGGCTACGGTTCTGCGGTTGGTCCAGATTGTTGTCGTGGGGCAGCATTTCCTGGCCGGCTGGTGGCTTGCGGGTGGCAACCACCAAGTTGCGGATGAAACGGTTGTTGCGTTCCACGCCATCTTCCAGAAACACCGCGTGCCCTTCCGAGTCGAAGCACACGTTGCGCTCGACTTCGATTCCATGGCTGCCATGAATCGTGATCGCGCGGTTGAAGGTCTCGCGGACTGCTGAGTCGCGCACGAACTGGCCATAGCCATTGTCGCGTTGCATGTGCCAGTGCAACGGATAGCGACCGAGCTCCTGGCGTTGGCCCAGGTGCTTGAATTCGACATTGGAGAAGGTTCCGTAGCCGGGCAGCCTGGTGGGGGAGCCGGCCATAATCATCACATGCCCACCGAATCCACCGGTGTTGTTGATACCCACGACGCGGACATTGTGGGACAGCATGCCCACCTCCGCCCGCTGCTCTACGTTCCAACTACGTGAACCCGAGAGGTCGGTGATCGTGTTCTTGGTTGCGGTGCAGTGATCTGCCCGCACGATTGTGTTCAGCAGCGTGATTTTGCCTGAGTCGCCATCTACGGTGTCGATGATTCGCACCTGGCTCTTCGGACCTTGGTAAGGGTTGGGATTCCCCTGCACGGGAGCGGGCGCAAGGTGGCTCACGTATCCCGTGTAGGCGACCACAATTTCGTCGCCCTTTCCCCATCCCTTGGCGTTGTCGACGACGATGTCCGCACCGCTTGGGCTCGTGCCATCGATGCTTTGCAGGCGAGTCCAACTCGTCTTCGACTTGCCGTGCAAGTGCACGTTCCCCCCGTTCATCGCCATGAGGAACTTGGTGCCGCCACCCAAGATCGGTGGACTCTGCATGTTGGCAGCAAGTCTAAGTTCGAAGTCACCCAGGAAAGGCTGCGCTTGCGAGCCAACCGTGAAGCTGCTTCGCGGGCCGTTCACCAACAGCCAGTCGGTCGTGAGTCGGCTGGCGGTCGAATCCGCGGTGAGGCTGCCGGTCACCTGCACAGTTCTCGCCACGTTGTTGTTGTTCAACGCCACGGTGCTCCCCAGGCCGACGAGCACGTCATCGGAAGTGCCGGGGGCGCCCATCGGCGACCAGGTCGAATCCGCACTCCAGAGAAGTGCGGATTCGGTTCGCACGAAGTCGATGAGTCCGGCTTGGAACGGGCCGGCCGGCGAGGTCCCGGTGAACCGAACGGTCAGGTTGGAGGACCCGGATCCAACGACGGTGAAGATGCTGCTCACGTAATCACGGAACACTCCACCCGCAATTGGAGTCGAGAGAATGGACACCCCGTTCGCCGTGACGTTGAGCCCTTGGGTCGCCACGACTCCATTGATGATGCGTTGCGCTGACCGAAAGCGGATGCGGTACTGGCCCGGACTGACGCTGAGTACCGTTTCCGCGATCGCGGATCCTTCAATAAACGCGACGTAGTCGCCGAAGGGAGCCGGATTGCTATCGGCGACGATTCGCGAGCCATCCTTGCCGATGCCGGACCCACCGCTGAGCCCCGCGGGACTGAAGGTCCAGCCCGTCCAGCTCGGGGCATACTGCCATTCGGTGATTGCCGTGTTCTCGAAGCCACCGCCCGGAATCGAGGTAGACGTGTTCTGAACGGCGGTCTTCGTTGGTGTCGGCGGGGGACCGCCCTGGGCGATCAGGTGTGTGCCGGCAAAGAGACAGAGAACGACTGCTGCCGGAGAGAAGCGGACCGAGCTGCGATGCGAGTGAAAATGTTGAGTAGGTTGCATGGGTTGTTAAAATTGAAGAGACCGAAAGCCGGTGCGTAGAGTCCGGCTTGCAGAGAATTCACGTAGCAGGAGTGACGTGTTCGCCTGTTCCCACCCGGTTCTGGAATTCTACAGTGGCACTGGCATTTCAGGTGCGCTCATCCGTTTGGCGCTTCCAACGCTTAGCAGCGGCGGGCCGCTGCATGCGTCGAACAGGTCGTCCCCCACGCCCAGAGGCCCATTTCCGGAGGCCCATGCTCGGAGGGGACGTTGCGCATCGTCTCTGATTCCCGGCGTAGGCCGCCGGACCGCCCAGGAAGGTGGCTTGCTGGCGCGCTCATGAGGTCTCCCAACTCAGCCGGTTCGTTGCGGCTTGCTGAAACCCCTTGCGGCAGGTCGCCCCCAAAGGGCGAACCGTCGCGCGCTAGTCGAGCAGGCTGAGTCGGTCCGCTCAGCCAACCTGCGTGGTGTTCCTCGTGCGGCCTGGCACTAGCATCGTGCGCAATCTTGGACTTCGCCGCGCTCACTGACCTCGAATGGCTGCTCCGCGACGGGGCGACGCCGGAACCAGACGCAGACCGCGAACGAGCCGTGGTTCGGCGCGTCGCCAAGGAGCGAGGAGTCGAACCGACCGAACTGCGCGCACGCCTCGACGTGGACCGCGATCTACGGAGTGAGCTCGCGCTCGGGTGGCTCGACGCCGTGCGGGCTCGTCGCGAGGACTTGCCGGGTCCACGCATCGCGCATGGCCTCGACGTCGCGGGATGGATACTCGTAATCCTTGGCCTGTTGATCGGCGGTGGCACCAGCAAGGTCTTGCTGCACTACGACGGTTCGACTCCGGTCAACGTGCTGTGGTTCGTGTTCGTCCTGTGCATCGCGCAGATTCTGTTCCTGGGCTTGATGCTTTGGTTCGTGCTTCGTGCGCGGAAGCCAGCGAGCGGTGGCGGCCCCGGTGTGCTGCACCGCCCGGTCGCGGCGATTGCGGCCCGTTTCTTCGGGGTTCGCGGACAGGCGATTTCCGATGCGCTGCGGGCGATGCGCGTGCGTCGTGGGCTTTACGCAGACGTTGAACGGTGGACTCTGTTCGCTTTGGCCCAGCGGTTTGGCGTGGCGTTCAACGTTGGCGCAATCGCGGTGGCGTTCGCGACCATCGCGTTCTCCGACCTCGTCTTCTCTTGGTCGACGACACTCGACGTGACGCCGGAGACTGTGCACACAGGCGCGCGCGCGATTTCCCTGCCGTGGTCGTGGCTCCCGGATTGGGTTCCGTCGCTTGAGGTGGTTGTCGCCAGCCAGTGGGCGCGCATGCCCGGTGAATTCGTCGCAAGGATCGACAATGCTCCTCAACTCGCCGCCCAATGGTGGCCTTTCCTGATCGCGGGCGTCGTCACCTGGGGTTTGGTTCCGCGCTTGGTGGCCCTGTTCGCCGGTTCGTGGCGCGCTCGCCGC
This sequence comes from uncultured bacterium, assembly GCA_965534055.1. Taxonomy (GTDB): domain Bacteria; phylum Planctomycetota; class UBA1135; order UBA1135; family UBA2386; genus CBESZZ01. The sequence continues at coordinate 5,562 of CBESZZ010000208.1, forward strand.
GCACTCGCGGCTGCGGGCTTCGACCACATCGGCTATCAGGAACTGTTCGATCGGCTGTTGCCGCCCCGAACCGGCTGGCAAGGACCGCGTCCGGAAGATGTCGAGGGCAGTCCGCCTGCGCCTACCCAACCCGGAGACGCGCGGCGGACCGAGCACGCGCCGGTCGCGGCTGGCGCGCCAACCTGGCTCCTGCTGTGGGGCAGCATCGCCAAGCACGCGGACGTTGTGGCCCAGCAGCTCACGGCGCGCACCAGCGCGGACGTGCAGAGCCAACATGCTGTCGGCGGCGCGGACTTGCGGGATGATCAGCGCGCGCTTGATTCGTTGCGCGGAGCAGAAGCCACCCGGGTGACGTTCGTAGCAGCGGTTGGACAGCAGCCGACCGCCGACGTGCTTGAGTTCCTGCGAAATGTGCGTCAGACCATTGGCGCGACCAAACCGGTAGTCGTCGGATTGCTTGGGGTGGATGATGGCTCCGGGTTCACCGACGCCACCGACAGCGAACTCGAGCAGTGGCGTCGCTCGCTTGGCGCGCTCGACGACCCACATCTTTGGGCGGAGCGCATGGGGGATCGGCCATGAGCAGCACGGACTCCACGCCGTTGTTCGTGATCGTCGGCAACGTCAACCAAGGCAAGTCCTCGATCGTTGCGACGCTTTCCGAGAACGAAGCGATCCCGATCGATAGCTATCCCGGCACCACCCGGCGCGCGGGCACCTATGTGTTCAAGGTCGCGGACCGCGAGTTGTTTCGCATCGTGGATACACCCGGCTTTCAACGCCCGCGCCAAGCGCTGGCGTGGCTGCAGGAGCGCGCATCCGGTGCGGCAGAGCGTCCGCGCGCGGTGCGGGAGTTCGTCGAGACGCACGAAGGCACGGACGAGTTCACCGATGAAGTCGAACTGTTGCGACCCATTCTGGATGGGGCCGGCGTGCTCTACGTCATCGACGTTTCGAGTCGGCTCGAACCGTCCAACGAAGCCGAGATGGAAATCCTGCGCTGGACCGGGCAGCCGACGATGGCGCTCATCAACCGCGTGCAGGACCGCGATCACGCCGACGAGTGGCGCCCGACTCTGCGTCAGTTCTTCCACATCGTGCGGGAGTTTGATGCGCACCGTGCGGTGTTCGCGGACCGCGTGGGGCTTCTGCGGGGCTTTCGCGAGATTCGGCCTGAATGGAGTGGCCCGATCGACGCCGCTGTCGAAGCGATGGAGAAGGAGTGGA
>CBESZZ010000209.1:0-6775 GCA_965534055.1 uncultured bacterium
ATCGGGCTACTCGACGTCCGGACCATCCGGAGTCGCCGTCGCCAACCTGGTCCCGGACCCCAACCAGTCTGGAGCCACCGGACTGGTCTACGTGGCTGGCGCGTTCGACAACTCCGTCACCGTGCTTAGCCCCACAACGCACACCGAGGTGTATCGCTTCCAGCTACGACACGACGGCACCACAAACGTCATTCGTAAGGGCCGCGAGTTTCTCTACGCGGCAGAGCACTCGAAGAACGCGATGGTGTCATGTAGCTCCTGCCACATCTGGGGTGGTACCGACAGCATCCGTTGGGATCTCGGTGGACCTGCCGGCCCGGCGATTCACCCTTGGTTGCGCGACGATCTGAACCCGGACGTAGTCAACTTCCCTCCAAACAAGGGCAAGCTCGTCACACAGACGCTGCATGGCCTCGTCAACTCCACAGTGGAAGGCGCTGCGCAGGCGATGTTTAGCAACGCCCCCTACCACTGGAGAGGCGACAAGGACGGCTTCCAAGACTTCAACGAAGCGTTCGTCAATCTGATGCGGAAGACTCCGGAGGGGGAAGCCAAGGCGGGCAACGGGTTGACCGATGCCCACATGAACGAATTCACAGCGTTCATCGAAACCATCCGCCACGAGCCCAATCCGCGGCAAGCCAAGGACCGAAGAATCCCAGGTGATCTAGGCGAACCGGACCTAACGAACTCAGGGAGCGGCGTCGCCCGCGGCCTCAAGGCGTTCCATATCGAGCCAATGCTGTCGTTCGGCCGTTCCTGCGTGCATTGCCACTCGAGCCCAGAGGGAAGCAACAACCGTCTGCCGCTCACGTTCAACGTGGGCACGACGCTTCATTCCATGGAATCTGCCGCAGTCCGGAGCCTGATTGATCGCGAAGGCATCGTCGAGATGGACTCGGCACAGCCGCAGCCCAACGACTACGTCTACCTCGCGAAGTCATCCGGGCTCAACCACAACGGTCTCGGCCCGTTCGATACGGCATCGATCAACACCTTCATCTCGAGCATTCCGAGAGGCGGCATGACGGCCTCGACGCAGTCAGACGTCATCGAGTTCGTGCGCCAGTACGACTCGGGTGTCGCCCCAATCATCGGCCTCCCTTGGACAATGACTGGCATGACCACCATCGATCAAGCCATCGCACAGTCGATGATCGACCAGGTGGAAGAAGCCAACGCGGGTCTCGCAGTCTACCGACGCGAAGGCACGACTGAGACCGGCTGGTGGCTGGACCTCACCGCGGGGACCAACATGTTCCGTCGCGAAGGTTCTTCCGACATCGCATCGTTGAACTCCTTCCTTCAGCTTGCGCAGGTGGAAAGTGCGCGTGTCATCCTCCAATCCGTGCCGGTCGGAAGTGCGCGCCGCTACGCAGCGTTCGGTGCCGACACCACGCAAGTCGAAGGCCCCGTTCCCACCCAAGTTGCGCCACTACCGATGGCACCCGCGACGCACTGGACGTACGTGTCTAACCTGGCGGTCAACTGGGATTCGACGCACCCTCGCGCCCGCCCCATGGTCCCGGTCTCTGCGAGCATCCAAGCTGTGCAAGACCTCGGCCAAGCGGTCAAGCAGGCCCAGAACAACTTCGGGTTGCGCACGGATCTTCAGCACGAACCACCTCGTCGGTTCCGAGTCTCAGGCGACGACATTCGTCCTGGCGCGAAGCTCGGCATCGCCTTCCCGTTCGGCGCCGGGTTCGAATTGATCTGGATCCCGGTCTTCCCGACGAAGTACTTCGACGGCAACAATCGCCGCATCTGGGAGACCACCGTTGAAGCCGACGACCAACAAACGCTCGGATTGCTCTGCGGCAGCATCTGGACTCCGGGAGTCGTCGACGTGATGCGGTACATGCCGCCCTCGTCGCCGCTCAATCCAGACGTGAACAACAACTTCATCTTCAGCGTGCTGAACGAGGACGGAGATCTGGCCGCGCCCGCGTGGAACTCGTTGTCGGTGACCTACAACCGCTAGCGGACGGTAGAATTCTCGGGCAGTCGCCAATTGCGACCGCCCGCGCATCCCGGAGCGACCCTAGAACGGCGCAGTGCGAACCGCTCAATAGATCGGCACCAAGAGACTGCGCGTGCTCAGGAACTGATTGCCAGAGCCGTTCAAGTGAAAGACTTGGAACCTGAGAGGGCTCGAAGTCACGAACTCGGGCAGCGGCAGCTGCCACTGGCCGGACGCCCCGAGTCGAATATCCAAGAAGCCTAGAAAAGAGGCGGACTGTGTAGCGATCAAATCGCGACAGCCGACACCAACACCCGGAATCCCGCCGATGTTCGTGTTTGAGCTAGCCAAGCTCACGCCCAGAACGCTCACCGCGGACGCAGGCATGCCCGAAGCGGTGATCGTGCCAAACTCGAAACCCACCTGCTGATCCACACCCTGATTGCTCACGGTGACACCGAGCGCATCCTGCAGCTCCCAACCAATCGCGGCCCCGCTGCAGCTCATGCCCGACACGAGCGGAACGAAATTCTCCTGAAGCATGTTCATTTCGGTGCGGAACAACAAACCGTCGCTCCGGCCGAAGGCCAAGAGGAAATTGTTGGCGTCGTCGTTGTAGCAGATTCCGGCCCTGGAAGGCGAAACGCCCGCCGTCGATCGGATCGAGGCGAGATCGAGAACGGCTCCGGTGTGACCGACGCGAGCAACCACTCCCCTTTCTGTGGCCAGACCAGGAACCCTCCAGGCTGTCGTCCAAATGGAATCGCTGTCCGCATCAAAGCCGACGTCAGACACCCGGAAGAACCGCCCGAGGTTGGCCGTCACGAGATGCGCAGGGTAGTTCGTGATGGTCCCCCCCAAGGGCCAGTCGAACCGCTCGTTTGCGAGCTGGTTGGACCGCAGCCCACTAATCTTGGTCAGTGGGCCCACTTCGTCCACGCGACCATAGGTCACGAGGTAGCGACCGCGCTGCCCCTCAATCTGCACGTCAATCTTGTGCGCACCGGCATTGACTGTCGGGCTCCATGATCCACCGGCCACGCCTCCACTCGCGAAGACTCGAAGCGCAAGCGCGTCCCAGTCATCTCCGGGAATGGTTGAGCTGTACTCTTGGCAAGCGACCAGCCAGGTAGTCGGCGATGTGCCGATGGTCCCTTCGGAAACCTTGGTGACCGATGGATACTCGGTGTCGCGATTCGGCGACATGCGAACCGGCACCTCAGCCGGGCCCACGGTGATGCCCGAGAACGAACCATTGACGATCAGCGCGTACACGTCGGAGCTTGGAGAGTTCTGATTAAATCCACCTGGATCCTTCTGAAAGATCACCAATGCTTTGTCCCCATTCGAGCCATTGCCGTTCTGATCGAACCCCTCGATGCCGCCACAATCGATGTTCCAGTTGTGACTGCCTCCCGATGCCAGCCCAACCACGCTGGTATCCAAGACCGGCGATGAAGTGATTTGGCTCCAAACGCGGATTGCGGTGCTGGTGGAGAAGCGTCGCGTGATCGCAATGATGAATCGGTTCACCGCAGCGGAGCCAATGCAGGCGCAGCTGGCCTGCGACGTCGACCATGAAGAGGTGATGTCCGTGAACACGAGAGTTCCCAGGGAAGGGACTCCGTCGGCGCAGTTCCAGCCCCAGCAGTCGCTGTCCGCACTGGAGACTGCCCGCGTGTAGGTCAGGCACACTCTGTCAGTCCTGTCCGTGCGCACGACATCCGTCGTGAGGATCGCCGCACCAGCGTTGATCTGAATAGGCGTGGTGAGCGGATCCACGGTTAGAGGAAACTTCGCGTTCGCGATCATCGAGGCAGGCACCCTCAAACAAATTATGTCGCCCGCGATCGTGGTGCCAATCGGCTGCTTGTTGCCGGTCGCATCGACGATGAATGCTTCGCCGTAGCGCACAAGTTCCGCGCCTTGCGCGTCGGCAAACACCGCGGCGCGGTGCTCATCACTGAAGAACTCGGTCGGTTCCATGTGGCCGGCGACTCGCATCGAAACCACCAGATCGCCTGCGCTACTTGGACGCTGGGCGATCACGAAGCTCTGCTCCAACCCGTCCAGGCGAACATCGTACGCTTCGGTGACGGCACCGTAGCGATACTCATAGCGGCAACCCGAGTGGCTACGAGTTGGCGCATCACCTGTCAGGAGTTCATCACCGCCTGCCGTCACGGATTCCAGATGCCAAGTCAATGGCTGGTTGTGCGGATAATCGGCCCCCAAGTACGGGACAAACGTCGGCGAGCCGTGGAACGAAACCTTGTAGTTCTGCCCCGCTCCCCAAACTCCGTAGGCACCGCCCTCTGGATCGTCCGGCGCGGTGTGAATTGGCGTCACCTGCTGCGGAAGCTGGAACACGCTTGCGGCAGGCGACCCATCCCCCACTGCCGCAGTGTCTTGCAGCACAAGGCTGTCGGGTCGATTGAGTTCACCCTGCGCGATGAGAAGGGGAGAAACGCCGGCGAGAATCGCCGACCAGAGCATCGGGTGCTTCATGGCTAAGCCTACAGTGGGGAGCGCAACGGACGTTCCGGCCGAACCACAGAGGACGGTGGCTACCGAACCCAGCGAAATCCCCGTGCCCAACCGCACTGCATTTATTGATCGCCACTGACTGCGCTTCGCCGAAACGCTCGCTCGAACCCGTTCGATCCAAGAACGGCACCCACCCGCACGCCCCCAACACGAACGCCGCTTCAGGAGCAATCTTGCTCCGAAGCGGCGCTTGTGTCGGACGAGCAAGTGAGGCGTAAGCCTATCAGTAGATCGGAACCTCAAGACGCTGCGTGCTCAGGAACTGATCGCCCGCTGCGTTGAGGTGGAACGCTTGGAAGTTCAGCGTCATTGGGCTGACGAACTCGGGCAACGGCAGCTGCCACTCACCCGATGCACCGATCCGAATATCGAAGAAGCCCAGGAACGCGCTGGTCTGCGCTGCGATCAGGTCTCGGCAACGGAATCCGACACCCGGAATGCCACCGATGTTGATGTTCGACGAACGAAGACTCAGGCCCAGCACGCTGACCGCGGATCCTGGCATCCCAGAAACGACGACGGTGCCAAACTCCGTGCCGATTTGCTGATCGGCGTTCGCGTTCGAGACGGTCACACCCAGAGAATCCTGCAATTCCCAACCGATCGACGCGACGCTGCAGCTCACGCCCGCCACGATCGGCGGGGAGATCTCATCCGCCATGGTCACCTCAACACTGAACAACCGGCCATCGTCTTGGCCGTAGTTCGAAATGAAGTTGTTGGCATCGTCGTTGTAGCAAATGCCTGCCCTGGACAGGGCAACGCCAGTCGCAGGCGTGATCGATGAAACTTCCAGCCGATCACCGGTGTAGCCGACACGCTCGTAGAAGACGCTGCCCGAGCCACCAGGGGCCGACCAAATCGGCGCCCAAATGGAATCACCGTCTGCGTCGTAGCCGACATCGAAGACTCGGAAGATCCGCCCCAAATTGCCGGAAGTAGGCTCGGCTGGATACCTCGTGCGGACTCCACCGACGGGAAAATCGAACCGCTCATTCACAATCTGGTTGGATAGACGACCAGTGATCTTGGTCAACCCGCCCGCCTCATCCACGCGGCCATAAGTCACGAGGTAGCGTCCGCGCTGCCCCTCAATCTGCAGATCGATCTTGTGCGCACCGGACGAATCGCTGGGGACCCAGAGATTTGCCGTAACGGTTTCGTCCGCGAGGACGCGAATCGCGATGGCGTCCCAATCGTCGCCTGCGATTGAGTTGTTGTACTCTTGGAAAGCGACGAACCAGTCCGTTGGCGCGCCACCGATCGATCCTTCGGAAACTTTGTTCACCGATGGGTAATCGCAATCGCGACCAGCAAATGCCCTGACGGGGATCTCTGTGCCAAAGGTGATTCCAGTGCCCGATCCGGTGACGATCAGAGCATAGATATCTGAGTTCGGAGTGTTCTTAATCGACCCACCCGTGTCCTTCTGATACACGACAATGCCTTCGACGCCCGCTGGGCCATTGCCAGATTGGTTGTAGGCCTCGATGCCACCGCAGTCGACGTTCCAGTTGTGGCTGCCTCCGGTTCCGGGACCGGTCACGCTCGTGCTCAACACGGGCGTCGTTGCGTCCTGGTTCCAAATACGAATCCCGGAACTGATGATGAATTCTCGCGAGACCGCGATGATGAACCGGTTCACGGCTGCCGTGCCAATGCATGCACAACTGGTTTGGGACGTTGACCAGGCCGCCGTGATGTCAGTGAACACGAGAGTACCCAGAGTCGGAAGCCCGTCTGCGCTGCTCCACCCCCAGCAGTCTGCGTCCGTAGCGGAAACGTTTCGTGAGTAAGTCGTGCACACGCTGTTGGATCTGTCGTTACGCACGACGTCCGACGTAGCAATGTCTACGCCAGCACGGATCGCAATCGGCGTCGTCAGAGGGTCGACCGTCAAAGGGAACTTGGCATCTGCGACCATCGAAGCAGGCACGGTCAAACGAATCGTGTTGCCGAGAATCGTGGTACCGATTGGCTGCTTGCTTCCGGCTGCGTCGACGATGAAGGCCTCGCCATAGCGCACGAGCTCCGAGCCATTCTGATCAGCGAACACGACGGCACGGTGCTGGTCAACGAACGAGCCAGTCGCCTCCATTTGGGCGTCGACTCGCATCGAAACCACGAGGTCGCCGGCTGATGTTGGACGCTGGGCAATGACGAAGCTCTGCTCCAGCCCCTCCAGGCGGACGTCGTAGGCTTCGGTAACCGAACCGTAGCGGTACTCGTAGCGGTCGGTCGAGTAGCTGCGCGTGGCCGCGTCGCCAG
>CBESZZ010000210.1:0-6741 GCA_965534055.1 uncultured bacterium
CGCCAAGGGTTGCGCAAGCCGTAGGCCCAGGTCTCCTCGCGAAACCCCGGAACGCCAACGTAGGGGTTGTCGGCAGGGATGCCGTAGGGCAACGAACCGGTCGTCGAGAACGGATCGATGCGAAGCATGGAGCCCAACAGGTTGCTGGGGGTCTGCGAGTTGTTCATCGGATCGCCACCACTACCGCCGTCGCCGAAACCGATGTACAGCAACCCGTCGGGCCCAAAGTCGATCATGCCCCCGTTGTGGTTGGAGAACGGTTGACCGACCGTGAGCAGCTCCTGCTCGCTGGTTGAATCTGCGAGGTCAGGATTGCTCGCCGAGACTGAGAAACGCGAGACGCGGCTGATGCGGTTGCCGTTCGATGTCGCCGTGTAGCACACAAAGAACGCACCCGAAGTTGCGTAGTCGGGAGCAAACGCCAACCCGAGCAAACCCTGTTCGCCCCCACTCCGCACGCGGGTTCGAATATCCAAGAACACCGACGACGTCGTCGTTGCCGGATCATTGGGGAACACCAAGATGCGGCCGCGTTGCTCCACCACGAACAGACGATCCGTACCGTCTCCCGCCGACGTCATATAGACCGGGCTGGACATTGGCACCCCAGCGAAGTTGCGCGTGAGGCGCAATGGCGACGGGTTAGCCCCCGTGAGCGGGAAGTTCAGGCTCGCGACCACGGGGCCGGCCGGGCGTGAGGAACGCGGATCCCCATCGGGGCCGCCACGCTGCACGCAGCCAGCAGCGCCAAGGAGCAATGCACACGCGGTGAGAGCACCACCGCGAAACAAGGAAACAGGGTAGGAAGATGGGAAGCGGCTGGTCACGAGCGATCCACGAGGTGAAGAGTGTTGGGCAGGTCTTCGAGACAAACTCTCGGGGTGCGGCCGAGTGGTTGGGGACACCATACCAACTGGCGAACCGGGTGCTTGTCACCCACAAGGATGTCTTCCTGAACGTTGACACGTTCTGTTTGGCGTCCATCGCACCGACCAGCGAGCCATGCCGAACAACTCCCCAGTTCAGCGTCTCTCTCGCCGAATTCTTGCGCTCCCGCCCAGTGACAAATTGCCCGTCCGAGCTGACGCTCGCTAGGCGATTCCGATGACCCCCAAGCTGATGCACTGCGCAAGCTCCGTGACGACCCATCTGGTGAGCGGCCTGAGCCATCGAACATGCCCTGGGTCTCCAGAATTCTTGTGATCACATCAGCAAGAGTCGTATCCACCGCGCCGACACCTGCCTCACTCCCCCGCGTCCGACCGCTGACTCCTCGATTGCCCAAGCGAGATCAAGATCTCTGGCCTAGTCACCGCTCAAAACTTGAAACCACAACGAAGGCTCTCCATGGCCTTCTCGGACTCCGGTGCCAAGTCTTGAACCATGCACAAAACCTAAAGACTCATCGCACTCAACGCCTACCCGACCCTTTCGTCCTGCGCGACGGGCAGGGAAACCGGTGCGGTTGTTGGTGAAGGTCTTCTCTTCGGCCAAGCGATTGAAGGTGACACAGAATCTAATCCGCGATGCCAACCCCAAACTAACGATGCGAATCCCGCAACTTCGACCCTTCTTGCTCACGGCTTCCCTGACGATCGCTTTCCTGAGTAGTGGTTTGACTGCTCAGGTCCTAACCGTCGACACCGAGGCTGTCTCGTTGACGCGCCCGACCATCCAGCAACTCTCGTTGAGTGGTGCTGGCGTCTCGGGAACTTCGCGCAACTACATCATTCTTGGCAGCATCTCCGGCACCTCCCCGGGGACACTGATTGGAACCACGTTGTTGCCGCTCAATCTCGACTTCTACCTGGTGTTCACTGCCGGAGGACAGAACACGCAGATGCTGCCAGCGGCCACCGGAACAATCAGCGGGGCGGGGTCAGCGTCAACGACGTTTGCGTTCCCGATGAACATTCCGGCTCTGTACGGTCTACGAGTCGACCACGCCATGTTAGTTGTGAACGGGGACGGAACGTTCGCGGTCTCCAATTCAGTTCCGGTCACCTTGGCTGAGCGGGTCTTGCGGATCGACGTGCCCCGTGCACCCGGCACCTCGGCGTTTTCGTCTCTACCAGTGAAAGGCCTCGTTGGCACAACTCTGTCCGGCACTGCAGGCGTGGTGGTTCAGGTCAATGGCATCCCGGCGACAATCTCAACGAATCCGACCAGCGGAGAAGAGGAATTCGAAGCGACGATTCCACTGACCGGTGCCGGCACGATCGTGACAGTCATAGCGACGAACGCAGCGGGGCATCGCGAGACCGCGACCGTTGGGCCGATTGCGTTCGTTCCACCCGACGCGAACAACGTGGTGCTCCAGTCCGGACTAGCGTATCTCGCTCTCGGCAGCCGAGGCCTAGGTGTGCTCGATCCAGCAACTGGAGAGGTGGTCACAATTCCAATCGGTGGCAGCTCTGCTGACGACGTCAGTGTGGCGGACGGGTTCTTGTTTGCGCTCGATGCCGCGGGGTTCTCCTCCGGTGCACTTCGGGTCTACGACATCACCAGCGATCCGTCTTCGCCGACGCTGGTCTCAGGTCCGGTCACGGTTGCTGTAAGTCCGTTCGCGGGTGTTTCAGCGGCCAATGGTCGAGTCGTCGTTTCAGGTGGCACGAGCCTCATGACGATTCGGAACTACAACAGAACCACCGGCATCCTCGGCACGAGCGTTGCATCGATCGATCTTGGAACCGGCCAACCAGACGTCACGATCACGGCTGATGGTTCGCAAGCGTTGGTGTCGACGGACTTCTCCGGAACCTTCGGTGGTGCCGGCTTCGGAGTTTCGATCACGGACCTGAACACCCCACCAACTTCACCTACGGTCCGTTCACGGGTGGGCCTAATCGGCGCTGGCTTCACCGCCGGTGGATCGGGGCCCGCGAACTTCGCAATCGAAAGTGCGCTTCTCCCAGGCAACCTCTTCGTCACGGCACACGGCGGTGGTGTCACACTGACTGATCGCACAACCGGTGCCATCGTCAACACGACGAGCATCGGATTTGGTGGGGTCAACATCGACACCGATGGCGCTTCCGCATTCGTCGTTGGAAACGGGCGGCTTCGCGAAATTGACTTCTCGAACCCAATGTCGCCGGTGCTTCAGTCGACCCAAACAGTCGGTGGCGCGACCACCGGGGTCGCCGTCGACGCGAACTTCATCGTCATCGCTGCGAACGCCGGTGGAGTGATCGTTATCCCGCGCTGAGCCAAACAACGCTGACCAAGTAGCTCGGGGCAGCCAGACCCCGAACGACCGATTCGCTTCCCAGGCGACAGCTCGCTCCGCCGTGTTCGACGAATGCTGACGGTGTCGAGCTCCCTGGAGGTTCGCGGGGAATCTGGAAGCTCGATCCGTGGGCAACGACGGCGAAGTTCTAGGGAGCGGCGGGCTTCGTCCCGCTGGGATCACCCAGAAGAACCTGGCGCTCCACGCCCGCGGCATGGCAGCCCGCGACGTCGCTTCTTCGAGAAGCGACCCAGAACTCTGTGGAACTGGAGTTCACTCTTTGACCAGTTGGCTATCTTCATCAAGGGAGAGCTTCGCCACTCTTCAACCCTTGTGCCCAACCGCGAGTCAGATGCGAGCTAAACCGCTTGCTGCGCGGTCCCCGTCCGAAAGGCCTCATCGCAGAGATCGGTCCCCGAATGCAAAACTCGCAAACACCGATGCTCCTGAACCGCTCCCCCCGCCAGCTCGCGTCCACGCTGCTGATTCTCTGTAGCGTCTCATGCGGCACCCCAGCACCCGCGCCCTGGTCCATCGCCGCACGCCCGCCGTTGGCCGAACTGCCGGACGTGAGTGTGGTCGCGCGACCTGCCCCACGCAGCCTGATCCGGTTGGCTCCCGTGGAATGGATCGGCACCGCCAACTCGGTCACACCCTCCAACCAAGACAAGCAGACCCGTGCGGAGCGCAAGGCTTGGATCCAAGCCCTATGGACAGTCGCTTGGAAACAGTCCGCACGCTTCGACGTCGCGGCGTCAGAAGACGCCGATGGCACGGCGTTGCCAAAGGGCGTTTGGAGGCCCGACCGCGTCGCCGCGTCATCGCCCGCCGCAAAGGGCTACACAATCACCCTGCAGATCGAAGTCGCTAGCGGTGCTTGGACGGTGGCGCTTCTCGAACCCGGAAGCGCCACGCTGCCCGTCGCTTCGCGCACCGCGGTTCCAAGCGATGACCTCCAGGCAATCGCGCAAGCCGTCGACACACTGACCGTGCACTGCCGAATCGCTCTCGGGGAAGATCTCTCCACGCGCCCTGCACCGGTTCCTGCCGCGCAACTGCTGTCCACGAAACCACGGGTGGCTGCGCTGCTTGCGCGCGCGGATGCATCGCGACGTCGCGGCGCGGTGCAAACCGTCCTGCGTACGTTGAGCGCTGCGCGACGGTTGGACGGCGGATCGCCCACAGTGCTCGATCAGCTAGCTGCCGCTCATGCCGTCGCTGGCGATCGGGACACCGCGTCCGCCGTGGCCCGCGAAGCGTTGACCCTGACGCGCCGCCTCGACGAGACCACCCGCCATCGACTCGCGCGCACACTCGTGCTGGCGCAAACCGACCCGGGCAGTGCCGAGGCTCGGGGACAAGATCAGCAGCTCTTGGCGCTCGGCCACGCGTCCTTGCGGGAGCGACCCGCGGACATCGAGGGCCTTTGGAGCACGGCGCTGGCCGAGAACTTTCTCGGTGCATTCGATCAATCGCTGCCGCGGCTGGAAGCGCTCATGCATCGCCTACCGCACAACGCCTCGGTCGCATACCACGCGGGCTGGGCACTGCTCGCAGCCGAGCGGGCAGAGGACGCCCTCGATGCGCTGCAGCAGGCCAACCGTGGGCTTCCACGCCGGGCAACGTTCGTTCCGCAGATGGTGGCTTGGTTCCAGCTCGGCAAGCACGAGCGAATCGCATCGACACTGCGTCAACTGCGCGGTGACGACGACGTGCGCGCTGCACAAGCAAGCCACGAGCTCATGCGGATCCAGGCTGCGCACGCTCTGCTGCGGGGGCGCCGCGACGATGCGGTGCGGTGGCTGCTCGAAGACCTGGAGTGGCTCCGCGCCCGACCAGCTGTGCTCGCCGCGTCCACCGTCGAACTCGTCGAGGCCGGCGAGACGCTGGTTCGATTGGGTCAAGCCGAAGCCATGGCCACGCGACTCACCGCACTGGGGGAACTCAGCCTTCGAGAACCGTTCCTGCTTGATGCTCTGGCCTACCTCGAAGGATTGATTCAGGTCACGCGAACTTCCAGTCGCGCGCGGACGATCGAAGCCGGCCTTGCCCGCACTGGCAGTGAACTTTGGCAGAACCAACTCGCGGCGTTCGGTGCCGCGGCAGAAGGGGCCTTAGCGGACGAAGTCGACGCGCTCACCGCGGCCGCCAAACGCAGCGACAGCACGCTGGTACACGCCGCGCTCGCACAGGCGTGGGAGCGCACAGGGAATCCAGCGCGCAGCCAGGCCATGCTTACCGACATGGGACAAGCCATGGCCGCAATCGATTTGCGACGCCCCTTGCTGCACCCCCTGTTCAACCCGGCCCGAGCGTTGGCCTACCTCGCAGTGGAAGCAGCAGAGAACGCGCAAAGGTAGATCTACGACAACAGCAGGAGTGAGCAACTGCCGTCGCGAATCAGACCGGCTTTCTCGTACGCACGATGCGCCGCCGCATTGTCCGAGGCGCAGTGCAGAGCCACCGACGCTGATTCTGCGCACGCGTGTTGGGCGACGGCATGCACGAGCCGCGCCGCGTGGCCACGCCCCCGTTCGCGCTTTGGCGTGTAGACACCTTCGAGGATCCACCCGTGGCGACCGAGGCAGCCCACGTCCAGCTTGCAGACGACCTTCCCGCTTCGCTCTAGCACCCACGTACGGCCGTCGGCCGCGCGACGCGAAACGGTGCGAGCCAGCCAGTCTCGGTCGACACGACCAGGATCGACCCCCAAGTCGGCCCGGTTGAGTTCCAGAGTCGCCCGCATCAAGAACTTCGCATCAGCATCCAAAGCGCGACGCACGACCACGCCTTGGCCCAGCGCCATCGCTTCGCGCACAGTCGGCCCGCGGATCGCTAGGTCATCGCACGCAACGGAGAAGTAGTACTGCTCACGCAGGACCATCACGTCCCGGTCTGATGCGGCGGCCAACTTCGACAAGGTCTTGTGGGGCCCCAGCGCGATGCGCCACGGCCAGCGTTGCCCGTGAAGCGTTTCACTCGGCAAGCGATCGCCCACGACAATGAGGTTGCCGCGAACCCCACAGAACGCCATCGAACCGAGCCCCTCGTCCGTGAACGCCCCCAGCAACCGGGCCTCGCGAGCGATGCCGTCATTCGATTCTGCTGAGTTCGTGTGTCCGTCCAAACACCAGGCGTTCGCGACGTAGACGCCATGGGCACCCGCCTCTGCCAAGAGGCGCTCGAGCGCGGGACCATCGACGCCAGATAACTGACGCACAGAAACTGCGGTGAAACCAGACACGGGCCTCAAGTCTGGCGCCTTCGTTGGCCGAGGACCATCCACCCCTCCGCCATTCGCAAGGTGAACCCGTGCCAGAAACCCCCCAGTCGCTCTTCTCCTCACTGATCGAATCCACGCCGTGCCAGGCGGGAGCCGCAATCCAGTTCTCGCACGAGTCCTGGGACCATCTCACGGCAAGCGAACGGGGTGTGCTCGAGGCGCTTTGCGCAGAAGGAACCCACGCAACGCCGGCCCGGGGCCAATTTCTAGACCTAGCGTTGCTGCTCTT
>CBESZZ010000211.1:0-6701 GCA_965534055.1 uncultured bacterium
TCGCTTCGCGCACCGACTCGAGCGCGACCACATCGATGGATGCAACAACGTCGCCCTGCATCGAGTGGAGTTCGAGCCCGTCGTTTCGAACAACAAACACCGCGCCTTGATCGACTTCGACACACTCTAGGCAGCGCGACAGGGTGTAGTCGACAATCGCCTTGTCCGTGGCCAACCCTGCGAAGAAATTCGCCGACGAATACACCGATGCCAGCGCTTCGAGGGTTTCGAGCAGATGGAGACCCAATCGTTCGTCGACCGAGTCTGTCGGTGAACTCCCCTTCGGCATCCCGATGGCAATGAGGTCACTCTTTGGTGGATTAGTCATGACTGCGACATCCTGAAAATTGGCAACATGATGGACAGAGCGATGAAGCCAACAATCGCCCCCATGCAAACGACCATGATCGGCTCGATCAGCGTCAACAGGTCTCGGATCTTGCGCTCAACTTCGCGTGAGTACTGTGCCGCGGTCTTAAGCATCACCTCGTCTAGGTTGGCCGTAGACTCACCGGCTGCGACCACTTGCTGAAACGTCTGATCGACGAGCGGGTGCCCACGCAATGCTTCGGTCAACGTGCCGCCGTTGTGCACGTGGGTCTGAGCATCTTTCCACATCTTCGCGTAGGCAGGGCTTTGCGCAACTTTCTGCGCGTGCTCAATGGCCACGTGCACAGGCACACCCGACTTAACCAGCAGCCCAAGCGTGCGCGAACATCGCGCGAGCACTGCCTTCTGCTGTAGGTCTCCGAACAGCGGCAAGCCGAGCATGATTCGATCCCACACACGCTCCCCGCGTACCGTGCGCTGGGACAACACCAGCCCTATAACGATGAGGATCAGCGCCCCAACCGCGTAGACGCCGTAGTTGCTCGCGAACGAACCAGCGCTCATGAGGATCTGCGTTGGGACTGGCAACACGCGCCCGGTGAAGATGCGCTCAAACTTCGGAACAATGAACGCAAGCAGGAACGTGACCACCGTGATGGTGAGCACAACCATCACGCACGGGTAAAGCATCGCGGACCGCAACTTCGACCGCAGCGTGGCTTCGATTTCCAGGGTCTCGACCGTGCGACGCAGCATCTCACCAAGGTCTCCCGTCGCCTCGCCCGCGCTTACCATCTGCACGAGCAGTGGCGGAAACGCGCGAGGCAAGTGGCTCATCGCACTGGACAGCGTCTCACCTCCAGACACCGAGTTGGCGAGAACCGACAGAGTCTCCGCGGTGTTCTCGTGTAGCGCCTGCTTCTGCATCGACTGCAGAGCAGCAACAATCTGGATACCGCTGTCCACCAGTGTGGCGAGCTGCTCCAGCATTGCGAACCGCTGCTTGGAAGAGAGCTTCAGCCTAGAACGCTGGCCAAACTGACCAGACTGACCAGTTCGTGCACGAGCCTTAGGCGCACTGAGCTGCTGCCCGGTCCGCAGAGACTCGGTACGCAATGGGGTCGTGCTGGAAGACTTAGTGGGCGCAGTGTGCAGTTTCTCGGTTCCCGCTGGGGGAACGCGCGTCGCTTGCGTCATGACGACACCACTCGGAGAATTTCGTCGAGCGAAGTGATTCCCTCGCTCGCTTTGGCCACACCGTCGCTGCGCAGCGACATCAAACCTTCTTCGTCAGCAAGCCGCCGCAGTTCGCCGAGTGTCGGAGCGCGACTGATCAGATCCGCGAGGTTGTCCGTGATGAGCAAGAGTTCGTACAGCCCAATCCGGCCCGTGTAACCCATACCACCGCAAGCATCACAACCGCGACCGGTGAAGTATTGCCCTTCCGGCAGGGCTCCAAGCCGTGCGCGTACCGAATCCGGCGGGGTCATAGGCTGTCGACACGAAGCGCAAAGGCACCGCACGAGGCGTTGGGAGATCACTCCGCGCAGAGCCGCACCAATCAGGTAGGGCTCGATCCCCATGTTGATGAGTCGCGTGGCCGCACTTGGCGCGTTGTTGGTGTGCAACGTCGCCATCACCAGGTGCCCGGTCAGCGACGCCTCGACGGCGAGCGCTGCGGTTTCCGCGTCGCGAATCTCTCCAACCATCAGCACGTCTGGATCCTGGCGCAGGAGCGAACGTAGGGCCTTCGGGAATCCCATCCCGCCCTTCTGGTTGGCTTGAATCTGGTTGACGCCGCGCAGGTTGTATTCCACCGGGTTTTCTACGGTGCAGATGTTCATGCTCGGCGAGTTGATCTCCTCGAGCATTGCGTAGAGCGTGGTGGTCTTGCCGCTACCCGTCGGGCCCGCAACCAACACGATTCCATCTGGCCGGAGAATCAACTCTCGAAGCGCCTGCAAACGTTGTTGACCAATCCCAAGGTTGCTCAGATTGATGCGCATCGTCGAGCGATCGAGAATCCGCAGAACGACCTTCTCGCCCTGCACGGTCGGGATCGTTGAGAAGCGAACGTCCACCGCGCGATTCTCCAATCGCACGCGAAACCGACCATCTTGTGGCAAGCGACGCTCGCTGATGTCGAGGTCCGCCATCACTTTCAAGCGGGAAACGATCGCCGCGTGCATTCGCGCCGGAGGACGCATCAACTCGCGAAGCTCTCCGTCGATCCGGTAGCGAATCCGAAAGACGTGGTCGTCTGGCTCGATGTGAATGTCGCTAGCACGATCGCCAATCGCCTTGAACAACAGATAGTTCACCAGTCGAACAACCGGAGAAGTTCCCGCAACCTCAGCGAGGTTGACCAGTTCATCCGCGTCGCTTTCGACGAGCTGAAGGTCGCCCTCTGCTGACTGATCGACGAACTCGTCAAGATCGAAAGCATCGATCCCATCCTCTTCGAGATCGTCCAGGATGGACTTGACGCAACCTGAACTCGTCACAACAACGAGCACTTTCAGGCCCGTCAGTCGCGCGACTTCGTCGGTAGCCCACAGGTTGGTCGGATCGTCGACCGCGATCGTGAGCTCGCCCTCAACCCGGAACATCGGAATCACCCGGTGCGAACTGAGAAATGCCTTCGGCAAGATCTCCAGAACCGCCCGATCCACGAGTCGCCAAGACAGTTGCACGTACGGCAACTGGTATTGCACCGCGAGCGCTTCGCAGAGCTCAGCATCGGTCACCAGATTCAGCCGCACAAGCGCCTCGCCGAGGCGCTCACCCTGCAGACGTTCCTCCGGAGAAGTGGCGCGATGCAGATCGGCGCGAGACACCATGCCCAGCGAGCAGAGAATGTCGCCGATCTTGCCCGTCACTCCCATCAAGTCAGGCATTTCAGATTCCCCTCCGCATGCTCTTCATCGCCTGCTCTGTGGACTCGAAGGTTGCGAACCGCAGATCGAGCCTGGTCGCGTGCAGGATGTCGCTCATGGCCGCACAAGCACCAACAAGAGCGATGCGGTGACCGGCGGAATTCACAGCTCTCGCCGAACGCACCAGACACTCCAGACCCGCGGAATTCGCCGACCGCACACGCTGCAGATTGATGATGAACCGGTCTTTGCCGACCTCGATCGCTTCATCGATCGCGACACCGAGCTCATCGCCCTGCTGCGAGTCCACGACACCGTCGGGGTACAGCGTCATCAGCGAACCATCGGCGAGAGACTGAATACCCACGTCAGGAACTCTCCGCCTCGAGCATCCCACCCACGACCTTGACCAGCTCGCGAGGGCTAAAAGGCTTCGTGAGAAAGTGGTGGCGACCGAGAGTCGGCAAGACGTCGTCGGGCACCGCCATCTCCTGTGCGGTCAGAATGATCACCGGGATCGACCGGGTTGATTCACTCTCCTGCAGCGCCGCGGCGAACTCATAACCGTCCATGCGAGGCATCCCGACATCGGTCACGACAATGTCCACAACGCCGTCGGCGAAGAACTCAAGTGCCTCAGCTCCGTCTGTTGCTTCGCTGACGTCATAGCCGCTCGTTCGCAGCTTCAAGGAGACAGCGAGTCGGATTCCGGGGTCGTCATCGACGACCAAAACGCGTTGTTTGCTCATCTCACAACCCACTGCCTGTATCGACCACTAGAAGTTGCGGCGAATTCTCTTCGCCGTCGGAATCGCTCACCCGGCTCGGCAGATACACGGTGAATTTCGTGCCAACCTGCAGCTCCGACGTCACCTCGACGCGGCCTTGGTGCCGCTCGATGATGTAACGCGCCATGGGCAGTCCAAGGCCCGTGCCCTGGATGCGTGACTTCTCTGCGCTCGTGGCTCGATAGAACTTCTCGAACACCCGCGGAAGATCATCTGCTGCGATTCCGATCCCGGTATCGCTAACACGAATGACGAGATCCGGCCCCTCCAAGCGAGCGGTCAGGGAAACCTCACCACCAGACTTCGTGTACTTGACGGCGTTGCCGACGATGTTCACCAACGCCTGTCGCAACAATCCTTGGTCGCCAATCGTGTCCGGAATGTAGTTCGAGACATCCCATTGAAGTCCGATCGACTTGCGTCGCGCGAGCGGCACATGGAACGACTGAAGGTCCGCGAGCAGCTGATCCATCGCCACCTTGTCTTGCTTGAACTCGGTCATTCCAGCTTCGACTCGGGCCAAGTCCAGAAGCTCGGTCACCATCTGCGAAAGGCGCACTGACTCTGTGTACGCCGAGTTCACCAGTTGCTTGCGCGTGTCCACGTCGAGATCTGGTTCGTCGTCGACCATTTCCAGCGACGCTTGGATCGCCGTCAACGGAGTCTTCAGTTCGTGAGACACACCATAGATGAACTCTGATTTCGCCCGCGCAGCTTCTTCTTCGATGGTTAGGTCTTCGAGCAACACAACATGCGATGCAGGCCGCGCCGAGTCATCTCCGTCGCTGAGGCTGCGGATAACGAAGACTGACACCTGATCTTCGCGGCGCCACTCCACGCGACGGCTCTTAACCGTCCGGGCCAGGTCAGCGCTCATCACTGAGCGAATCCCATCGACGATTTGCAAACTCCCTTCCATCTGGTCGAGGTTGAGATTGTCCCGAGACCCCATACCCAGGACGTTCCTCGCCATAGCATTGGCGTAGCGCACCTGCTCGCTGGAATCGAGCACCACGACACCGTCCGGCAGCGCGTCGAGCGCCTCCGTCGCGACCTCGTGCTGATCCTCCAGAAGCCCCGTGTGCAACAGCAGCCGGTCCGTCCGTCTTGCAGAATCTCGCAGCCGCTCGATCACCGAGAATGCCTCGTCCCAGTTCTCCGAGCCACTTGGCGACGTGCTCTCGCCACCACCAATGCTTGCTTGTAGGTCGGTGAGACGACGGTTCATTGTCGTTCGCAACAGGGCCCATACCACGAGCGCTGCAACCACACCCGGCACGACAGACCACAGCCACCAGTGCGATGGAACTTCAAGCGCGATCAGCGCGCAGTAGACGGGACTGCTCATCGTCCACCCTCACCCTTTGCAGGATCTTTCGCCAGGTCGCCGAAACGGCGGGAGTAGGCGAACGGCAAGGCCTCACTTGCGCCCAATCGCCGCGCGCGTTCCAGGCTACGGCTGGCAGCTTCGTGGTCGGCATTGAGGCTCCGAGCTATCGCCAGCAACACATGGTTCGCCGCAGCGTCGGGGTTGGCATCGATCGCAGCTTCGAGTTCGCGGGCCGCAACGTGCATTTGGCCGCGGGAGAGATGCAACCGCCCCAGCGCGGCGTGGGCACGCCCGGGTTGAGTGCCAAGATCCACGGCGACCTGCAGTGCCTCTTCGGCCTTGTCGAACTTTCTCAACCGCAACAAGATCTCACCGCGCAGGAGCTGGAGCGATCCGCGCTCAGCTGGGGTGGTCTCGATCAGGTCCAGTTCTCGGAGCGCGTCGGCAGGCAAGCCTGCTTCGAGTCGCGCCGCGGCCCTCGCGAGCCCAAGCGCTGCACTGCGCACTCGCAGGTGCGGTGCGAGCTTGTCGCTCAGCGGCAACGCATCGCTGGGCCGACCAAGCGCAAGCGCACTCATCGCACGGCGAGAGGCAACATCCACGTTGCCCGGCGCGACCGCTAGCGCCCGATCGTAACTCGTCGCGGCTTCGCTCCACCGACCCTCAGCGGCAAGCCGCGCACCCTGATCAACCCACACGTCGACTCGTCCGGGGAATTTGGCAACGAACTCCTGGCGCACGCTCTTTGCGGCGACGTCATCGCCGTTGGTCAAGTGCAACCGGTGCAGATCCAGTAGCGGCCGTGGGTTGGCGCCCGCGACGGCAGCCGCTTTGGCATAGAACGCCGCGGCCTCATCGCTTCGCTGGCTCGATTCCGCGACTGCACCCAACGTGCAAAGCGCTGAAATCGACTGCTCGTCTGCGGCAAGCAGCATCAGCGCCGCGTTGCCTGCAGTCTCGAGATCTTCTTGCGCGTAAGCAATGCGCATGAGCAGCTCCAACGTGCGCTGGTCTGCGCCGCCATCGAACTGCACGGCTTGCTCCAGCAGCTTCTTCGCCCGCTCATGATCTCCGGCACGGAGGCATTTGAAGGCCAGCCCTTCGTAGAGGTCCGCTTTGGCCGTGCGCCAATGACTAGCGTCCAGCGGCTCGCCGGATGGTGCCCCAGGGGTCATGCAGCCTGCGAATCCGAACGACAAGATGCACCCGAGCAGTGCTTGAGTACGAGTGTTCATTTCGACCTCGAAGGGGTGCTGCCAACCGGCAGATCGTGCCATTGTTCGATGAGATCGAGCGCACCTTGCTCGCCCGAACCGTCTAGGGATTCCAGCGCGATCTGCTCCATCAGTGCTCTCCTCAATGCGGCCGCCTCCGCGT
>CBESZZ010000212.1:0-6671 GCA_965534055.1 uncultured bacterium
GCGCCCGGCTGTCGACGCGTGGTTCGGGGAAGTGGAAGTAGTCCTGCGGCGACACGTCAAAGTTAGGACTGACGGCCAAGGAGCTTTGCGCTAGCGTCGATCGGCTTCGAGAACTGGACATGCTCGATTGCCTCGAGCTGATGCACTTCCACATCGGCAGTCAGATCACGTCCATTCGGACGGTGAAGAACGCGTTGCGCGAGGCGTGCCGCGTTTACGTCGAACTCGTTCATCTGGGTGCTGGACTGAAGTTTCTGGATGTCGGCGGTGGGCTGGCAGTGGACTACGACGGCTCCAAGACCAACTTCCACAGTTCGGCGAATTACAGCCTTCAGGAGTACGCCAACGACGTGGTTTCGGCGGTGCAGGAGGCGTGCGACGCGGAGTCGCTGCCGCATCCGGACATCATCAGCGAGTCTGGAAGGGCGCTGGTTGCACATCACGCTGTGCTCGTCTTCGACGTGCTTGGCGCGTCCACGACGCAACTCAAGTTGCCTGCTGGCGCCGACACGGCTGCCAAGATCCCAACAGATGGACCGGCTGCGAGCCTTTTCGAAGCCTTTGAAGCGGTCTCCCATAAGAACTTCCAAGAGATCTACCACGACGCTTTGGCTCTGAAGGAGGAGGCGGGAAACCTCTTCAACTTGGGCTTTCTAGATCTGCCCGGGCGCGCGTTGTGCGAGCAGTTGTTTTGGTCGATCTGTGGTCGTATCCAGCGCATCGTCGCGGAGGTGGACTACGTCCCGGAGGAACTCCAGGGGCTGGAGCGTGCACTTGCGGACACGTACTACTGCAACTTCTCGGTCTTCCAATCCGCTCCAGATCACTGGGCGGTGAATCAGCTGTTCCCCGTCATGCCGATCCATCGGCTCGACGAAGATCCCGAGCGCCGGGCGATCCTCGTGGACCTGACGTGCGACAGCGACGGCAAGGTCGACCAGTTCATCGACCTACGGGATGTGAAGAACACGTTGGAAGTGCATTCACTGCGGCCGAACGAGCCCTACTACCTAGGGATGTTCTTGGTCGGGGCTTACCAAGAGATCCTTGGTGACTTGCACAACCTGTTCGGCGACACGAATGCGATTCACGTCAGCTTGGACCCTGAACACGGCTACCGCATTGAACGTGTCGTCGAGGGAGACTCGGTGCAGGAAGTGCTGGGCTACGTCCAATACGACAAGCCGGAGATCGTGCGCCGGGTGCGGCGCATGGCGGAGGCCGCTGTGCGGCGTGGCGACTTGAACGTCGCGGAAACGGCGCTGTTGATGCGGCGGTTGGAAGAGGGGCTCTCGGGCTACACCTACTTGGCTGCCGATGAAGGCGCCGCCGATCCCGCGGAGCGGACGCCCGGCAAAAGCCAGGCCGCCGCGACGAAGCCTGCCGTCACTGGGCCCACCGCTGCTGGGCCCACCGAAGCGGGTGGTAAGCCCGCAGACCGCGGGGCCGCCGCGGAGTCTTGAGGCCTGCCGGTAGCCCGGTCTACAGCGTGATGAGCGAGTAGTAGATCCGAAGCATGGCTTCGGTCTGCCAAGCCAAGAGCTCGTCGATTTCGCGCGAGAGTTTGGTGCGAGTTTTCGCGTGGAGGCGGGGCGCCTGAATCTTGCGGAACGCGTCCGCCATGTCGCGATCGACCCGAAGCGGCAGGTCCGGGGCTTCGAAGTTCGCCAGTCGTTCTGCGACAGGGATTAGGCCCAGGTCGTGATCGAAGTCCACGTGCCAGAGGCGTGAACCCACGACATCCGACATCAAGAAGCGCTTGCCGGTGAGCAGGGTGCGGATGGATGACTTCCACTCGGGCTCGTCCTCGAGCAGGGTGCGGATGTCGCGATCTGGCGTGTTTTGCCAGTAAACGGCCGTTCCGCCACCTCGCAGCAAATCAGCAAGGGTCTCGCAGAAGGCTTGGCGCGGATCGACCCGCTCTGTGCAAGTCCAGGAGGACGATTCGGTGCTGTCGTCGTCGAAGAGTGTCTGGGCGTGCCACGCAAAGGGGATTGCGTGCCAAGGGCGACTGGCCGGAAACACGGGCAAGACATCGCGAACGCAGCCCACCGCGATGAAGTGGACCGGCGCCTCGAGCTGCTCAATCAGATTCTTGGCTGTGGCATCCAGCACCACACCTTCTTCAAGCACCGCACGTGTCGCGATCTTCTGCGGGAACGTGAGTTCCGACTTCTTGGGATCGAGATGAGCGATTTCTTGGATGCCGGCTTCTAGGAGCGCGGCTTCCTGCGTTGCGCCCAGCCCCGGGAGGTTCCAAATCGGGGCTTCGAAGTGGTTCCGGGGCTCTTCTTCACACTGACCAATGTAGGGGCACGGGAACGGGCGCCAGCAATGCGTGCCCATGCCCAACTCGAGGGTTGCCGGGTCCAAGGCTTGCCCGGTGTACGACGCAACGTTTGTCTCGACGCGGTCCATTTGCCGGCGAACGCGCGATGTGACGTCCGCGCTCTTGAACAGCGAATGAATCGGGTATTCCTTCGAACTGACCTCGCTGTCGGGGACCACGTGTCGATAGCCCGGGTTTGGGTGCAGCACCGTGCATCGCTCGACGGTTGCGCTGAGCGCGTTCTCGAGGACCCAAACCTGCAGCGCTAAGTCATGAACGTGGCGTGGCTTGACCGAGCTTCCCGATTTCACTTCATAGAGGTCGAAGGTTCCGTCGCCGTGCCGTTGGCACACGTCTGCTGAGATCACTGCATCGCCGTGGCGAATGGCGGCGTCGAACAGCACGGTCGGTTCGCCCGACTTGAGCAGCGCGGTCGTTGCTTGGACTCTTTCCTCAAGCGAGTCGCCCGGAACTGCGACTCCGTGGGGAAAAGCACCCCTCGCCAGCTCTCGAAGCTTCTCGGCTGTGGCCAGAAGATCTCTTCCGTCGGCACTACTTGGTTTCGGCGCTGTCGCTTTCTTGGCCTCTTGGGCCTGCAAGTAAAGTCGTTTCGCGCACTGCATGCCTGCCGCGTAGAGCGGCTGCGTCATGGTGATTGCAGACTTGGATTGACGTTCGATTCTCATGAATCTTGGAGGATGGACTCTCGCACGTGAACATTGATCAGAGGAGTTGGTCGGGGACCGTCTCCAAGCGCCGCGTCCTCTTCTTCGCGGACGAGTCTCTGCTCGAATGCCGATTCGGAGAATTCGGAAACCGGCACAGTTCTGAATCTTTCCGCAAACGACCGACGAGTGCGAGCGATTCATACCCCCGTTGGACGACGTTTCTACGTCGCATGCAGCATTTGCCTAGGGTGCGACGCGCTTTTGTGCCACCCGTCTAAGGATCAGGAGCGCGATGAAAACGCCCGCGCCCCATAACCATGGGGTCCACAGCTTGTTGCCGAGCGTTGCAGCGCCTCGCGACCCCCTCGCCAATGCCAACGATCCAAGAATCCGTTCGAACTGCGGCCGATGTTGCGCGAGGTCGGGTCCGGGACATTGACATGACAAAATTAATTGTCTGCCGCCGGTGGGGACGTAGGCCTCCAGCGCCTTGATCGGCTCATCGCCGGGCGCCTGTGATTCACGAACGCAAACCAAGCACTCGGGCGTGGGGGTCAGGTCCCCGGCTTCGATCCCTCCCGGATTCGACACGCGACCGAGAGCAACGAGTCTGGCTTCGACGATCTGGTGTTCGCCTGGAACCTGCCTCCAGTGTTCCTTCACGCGATCGGCGACGGTCGAGTCCATTGCCCACTCTTCGCCTTGTTCGATGACCTGTAGGAACACGCCGTCGAACCCGGATTCTAGCCATTTGGCGACGGGGCCGAGGACGTAGAAGTCTCGCGGTTGGGTGGTTTGCGCGGACTCGGGCAATTGCGATCGCAGGCTTCGCGCTTCTGCCGGAGACATTTGACGCCAACCGTCTGGCAGCTCGATTGCGAAGCGCCGTGTGGGGGCGATGAAGTGTACGGGCAATTGTGCCGATGCGAGATCGGTCCGCAGCGCCTCTCTACTCGGAGGCTCTGTGCTCAAAGACTCAGTCCGCTGCGGTTGCGTATCGCCGCTCGGCTGGTGTTGTGAGGCCAGAAGCGCGGTTGGCAGGCACGTCAGGACCGTGAAGCACAGGAGGAGGTTTTTCACGCGGGGTGCTCAGCTGCAACAACGTCGCCGATGCCCTTGCCGGTGGTTAGCAACGGCGGCATGGGACAGTCCAGACTGTCGGCAATCGCGCGAAGAAGTTCACCCTCGCTCACGTCGATGATGCCGTCTGCGCTCACCGTTCGCGCTCCCGCCAGCAACACCCTTCGTTTCACGAGCGCGTTGGTTTGGGCCAGGCGATCCAACGCGTGGTCGAGTTTCTGCAGCGTGCAATCGGTTACGGCGAGCAACGCGCCGATGGGAGCGCCCGACTGCAGCAAGTCGGAGCCTTGTCGGAAGGCCGAGACCGCGTCGTCTTCGTTGCGGCCAGCGTGGGCTAGGCTCGAAAGCACCATCCGTGATTCCGCAGTGAGGTCTTCCAGATCGATCTTCTTGGTGCGGCGTGCAGGGCGCCCTTTGGCGAAGTGCGGGCGCAGATGACGCAAGATCATCTTCTGCAGCGCGTATTCAAAGATGGAAATCGATGCGTCGGCTGATGCCAGTCGCGTGACTTCGCTCTCAAACGACTCGAACTGCCGAGGCGAAAGTTGCCGCAACGCGGGAAGCGTGATCTCGACCAGCGGCAAGCAAGCGCGAGGCTCGAGGCTGGTGAGTTGTGCGCGCAGATCCGCTGCGCGATGTGCGGTGCCTGCGCCGGAGTTCCGCGCGAGGATGCGCAGCTGGTTCTGGCGGTCATCGCCATCGCGGGTCAGGAGTAGCGCGTAGACCAAGCAGTGGGCGTCAAACGGGTTGTGTGCCGCAGCGATGATGTCCGCTGGAAGCCCGGCCAACACATCGCGGGCGTACTCGACGTGCTCTGGTGTCGGGTCGCCTACGTGATCCACAGAGTCGACCGGGTCTTCGCGCAAGATCTCGCGCGTCGCTTCGCGGGTTTCATCGGCCTCGATGGTCTGACCGTCCTCGGGAGAGGTCGCTGGGCTGGGAGTGTCTGCTGTCGGGTCGTCCTCGCTCGGCGGCTTGGTTGCCTGGCCGCCTGCCATGGCCCCAATAAGCACTCCGTCGATGATTTGGCCGCCCGGCATGCCGCCGCCAATCAGGTCGCCGCCGCCCGGTAGGCCTTCGAGTGCGCCAAACTTGCCGCGGCGAAGTTCGAACTGCTTCTTTTTGCCGGGAGCTGCAGCAGTCCGTTCGGCAGCGCGTTCCGCGGATGTCTTTGTGCGGATGTCGGAGGTCCGACCGACCAAACGGCGCACCCGTTCCTCGATGGGGGGGTGCGTCGACAGGCTCTGGATCCACAGCTTGTTCAAGCCGCTGGCGAAGAACATGTGGCTGGCCTCTTCCGCGTGGCCGTTCTTGATCTTGCCTTTTAGGTCGAGGCGACCAATCGCAGACAGTGCGCCCGCGAGGCCGTCGGGATTGCGCGTGAACTGCACGGCTGCTGCGTCCGCGAGAAACTCCCGCTGGCGCGAAACACCTGCCTTGATGAGTCGCGCGAAAAACACGCCGACTCCACCGATCACGATGAGTCCGAAGCCCAAGACCGCCAAGGCAGCACCGCCGCCGCCGCCTTCTTTCGAGTTGCCTCGGGATGCGTACAAGCCCGAGCGAACGATGATCCAGCCAGCCATCGCGATGCAGAGGATCCCGTGCAGCACTCCCATCAGTCGAATGTTCAGGCGCATGTCGCCGTGAAAGATGTGACTGAATTCGTGTGCGACGACGCCCTGAAGTTCTTCTCGCGAGAGTTTCTCGAGTGCTCCGCGGGTGACTGCGACCGCCGCATCTCTCGGTGTGAACCCCGCCGCGAACGCGTTGATGGACTGTTCACCTTCCAGCACGTAGATCTCAGGCACGGGAGTCCCTGACGCGATGGACATCTCTTCAACCACGTTGACGAGGCGACGTTCGCCTTCGTCCTTCGTCTCGGAGTGAACCGCGCTCCCGCCGAACAGTCGAGCGATTGCTCCGCCGCCCTTGCTGACCTGCATCGTCTTGTACATCGAGCCGAGGCCCACGACGATCAAGACGCCGGCAACGACCGCGCTCAGTCTGCCGATGTCCATGACTGCTCCGTCACCCTTGACTGCGAACACCGCGGTGACGAGCGCATAGATCAGCAGGATGATCGAAACGACCGCGAGCACGAAGAGTCCGATCAGGCGCTTGGTGTTGCGCCTTGCGGTCTCTTGGCCCTGGAAGAAATCGATCGTTGTGCCTCCACCTGCCATCTTCGGAGGGATGCCTTCATTCCTAGCCATGCAGCGTCTCCAGTTCGAACAAGACGGCGTCAGCCGTGCGCGCCAAATACAGCCCACCGCCTGCAGCGACGAAGTGTGGGTGCAGGTGCTTGTGATAAAAGGAGCGAGGACGGAGGTAGACCTCGCCGTCCGTGGTGCTCCGGTCGCAGTTCTCTTCCCAGTCGCGCTTGGTTAGCGCTTCCAGGTACAGGGCGCCACGGGTGTGCCTCGCAAGATTCTGCACTGCCCGGGCAGCGTCTGCTGCATCCAGGTATTGCAGCACTCCCTGGCAGATCACCAGGTCGAACTCCGCGCCGGCGTCAAAGTCGACGACGGACCCTTGATCGAACCCATGTTCCTGGCAGATGTGTTCGCTGATCTCCACGCCGCGGTAGTTCA
>CBESZZ010000213.1:0-6669 GCA_965534055.1 uncultured bacterium
AGGTTTTCGCCTACCTCGGGAAGAAGGGCGTTGTCGTCAAACTTGCCCCTCCCCAGGTTACCGAAGCCCTGAAAATCCAAGGCGCCAAGCGCCAGCCAGATGACGGCGATCCCCAGTCCCGGGAGTTCGTTGAGATCCCGGTGAACGGGCCTCGCGAGGTTGAGCGCGCCATGATGTGGCTGCGCCGCGCCTGCCGTCTGGGCCGAACAGCGGCCGGTCCGGTCTAACTCCCCGGAATCCGGGTCGGCGACCTCAGCCATTTGGCACGAGGCGGCGATCCGGCCCCGCCAGAGCTCACAGCCCCGCCCGGGATTCTCGGTCGGGGCTGTTTGCATCTCCGCGGCCTCGTACGGGTCTCTTGGCCCTGATCCTCTGAGTCCTGACTGGCCGCCCGCTTCCGCCTATGCGTCTTCGGGGCGCTCGGAGAGCCAGGGGACGTCCGCAATGTCCAGGCGGTGATTCGCCAGGCGAGCCCACGAGAACGCTAGGTCGGACACCCGATTGAGGTAGACGGCGATTTCCAGGGGCACCTGGTGGTCCTTCTCACCGCGTTCGATTTCACGATCAATCAGCTCCCATACTTGGCGTTCCGCCCGGCGGGCCGTGGACCGCATCGTGTGGAAAGCCGCCGCGAGGAGCGAGCCGCCGGGGAGGATGAAGTTCCGCAGGGCAGGCAGCTCCGCTTCCGAGGCGTCGATCCATGCCTCGATTCTGGTGACCGCTCGCTGGATGCGAGGCACCGCGGCGTCTCCGCCCACGGTGGCGAGGTCGGCCCCGATATCGAAGAGCTCGCTCTGCATCGTGCCCAGGTAGTTGTCGAGCTCTGAGGCGTCCTCGGCACGTGCGAGCTCGGCTCGGGCGCTTCCTAGGCTGCAGTTGAGTTCATCGACGGTGCCGTACGCGGCGATGCGCAGGTCGTACTTCTTGACGCGGACGTTGCCGATCAAGCCTGTGGTGCCGGCGTCGCCGGTGCGGGTGTAGAGGCTCACGGTGGCAGGATGGGCGCTCGGGCGGCCACGGAGAAGGGGTGCCCGGCGGTTTTCGCCGGATCCCCAAGGCTCCCCACCCGGGGCACTCTCCCGACGCCCTTAGGGTTGCGGATAGACTGCACCGTGGCTCGTCCCGCTATCCAGGAGGTTCAACCACCATGCAATCCCCCAACCGCTGCATTTCACCCGGTCGCCATTCACCGTCCCCTGATGCACTGAGATCAGGCGTGCTGCGCGCGGCCGCCCTGGGACTCTGTGCCCTAGCCGCTGCACCCGCAGCAGCCCAGCTCGACCTCCGATTGTCGGGTGGTGGGTTCCCGGGCACGATCGATTTCGTGGTGTCTGGCGCGAATCCGAATCAGGGTTGCGCGGTGCTGGTGGGCTTTGGTCCTGGACCAACGCCACTGTCCCTCGTCGACCCCAACGATCCGCGCTCCGTGCGTGTCGATCAGTCGATCCTGCAGGTCTCGCCTTGGGGGTTCGCTAACCCTATGGGTGAGTACCGTCCGCCGTCGTGGTCGATTCCCAAAGATCCCAACTTGCTCGATCTCGCGTTGTTCTATCAGGGCGTTTCGTTTCCTGGCGGGGGCATGTTGATCGACGACATCTCTCGGCCCGTGGTTTTGCGTGTGGGGCCGGACGACACGTTCCGCAGCCGCAACGTTTTCCTTGGTCCCGGACGTGCGTTCGGAACCACAGTGCCTCGACCGGATGGGTCGTGGATGGTGGTTGCTGGGGGTGACGGTGCGTTGCTTGCGCAGGCCGCGTTGAACGATGCGGAGATCTACAACCCGGTGACTGATCGGTTTCAGTCCGGACCGCTGTTGTTGGACGCGCGGTCGCTGCATACGGCGTCGCTGTTGCCGGACGGACGCTGGATGTTCGCAGGCGGTGTCGACTTCAACAACGACCCACAAACCGCTTGCGAAGTTTGGAGCCCGGTGACGGACTTCTTTACATCGACAGGAGCGATGGCCACGCCGCGGGCGGGGCACACGGCCACGACGCTGCCCGACGGCCGCATCTTGGTTGCTGGTGGGTTGGCCGACCTGAATGCTCCCAACACGCCGCTTGACCCCATCTATTCGGCGCAGGCGTCCACCGAGATTTTCGATCCGGTAGCCAACACATGGAGCAATGGTCCGAACATGAGCACACCGCGCGTGGGCCACATGGTGTTGCCTGTGGGCAACCGCTTCCTGTTCATCGGTGGCGTGAGCTTCGACCGGATCATCTTCATCAACGTGCCGGCGCTGCGCGATTCGACGGAGTGGTATGACCCGGCGACGGGCATGTTCAGCGCAGGGCCAACCATGAACGATCCACATGCGTTGTGCGATCCAATCGATCTGGGCAACAACCGCTACCTCGTGGCCGGCGGCTTCGGCGTGCTGAGTTTGACCAATCCTGGCGGCGCTTCGGCCAAGGCCGAGATTTTCGACGCGGGGACGAACGTTTGGACCGCGGTTCCCGACATGGCGGTCCCGCGGGCCAACGCCGGTGGCGCGGATCTGGGCGGTGGACGCTTCCTCGTGTTCGGTGGAGCGGACGGGACGATCTTCAATCCCCTGCCTTTGGCCAGTTCCGAGATTTGGGACGACGTGGCCGGAACCTGGTCCTCTGGCCCGACCATGAACTCGCCTCGTGCCGCCGCCAGCATCTATGCCACCGCGGCTGGTCAGCTCCATGTGATCGGCGGTGTTTCGATGCCATCGGGCCCTGGCACGGGTGCATCGACCACCAACAGCACGGAGTGGCTGTTCCACTGAGTTGCCGGCCGGGTTCGCTGAACTACGGACCCTGAGCCCTCGTTGCGCGCACCCTGGCGCCTGGGACCCAGCGCACGTCCCATGAGCTCTGGCAACGGGGCGAGCCCCATCCACGGGCGGCTCGCCGCTGGCGGGCTACACTCTTTTGAAACCATGATGGCACCCACTAATCCGACTTCCTTGCTTCGGCGACACGCCGCAGCGACGCTCGTTGCGGCCTTCGCCGGCGTCCTCGCGATGCCGATGGCAGCGCAGAACAACTCGTTCGACCTGCCAATCACGACGTCGTTCGCGTCGACCAACCTGCCGCTTGCCGCGGGACAGATTCGTTGGCAGCAATTCTATTCACCACTCGACTGGTTGAACGCCGCGGGGGAACCGACGCGCGTGACTCAGATCGACTTCCGCGCCGGTTCTGGTCCGCAACGCACGGCGACGACCCTGGATCTCGAAGTCACCATGGCCCATGCCGATGGGTTCTCTGCTTCGGGCGTGTTCGCCGCGAACCTCGACCGCAACGTGACTCGTGTCTTCCCGCGCGCGCAGGTCATGTTGAACTCCGTGGTCAGCGGTGCGATTGCCTTGAGCATTCCGTTTCCTCAGCTGTTCACGTGGGACGGAAGTTCCTCGGTTGTGGTGGAGATCAAGGTCTTCGGCAACGGGTCTGGCGGCTCGGTGTTCCCCTACGACCTGCGGAGCACGAACCAAGCGCCAGGTCGAGTCACACGGCTTTGGGCGCTGAACAACCCCAACGCCACAGCGTCGCAAACGCTGCAGAACGGCACGGGAACCATCATTCAGTTCTCGACGCGCCAGGGAGCATCGGTCCCCTTCGGCACCAGCTGTCCGGCACAAGGTGGTTTCGTGCCAGAGCACACGGTTACCAACATCGGGTTCCCCGCCTCCAACTGGGTCCACCAGGTCAGCAGCGCGCCGTCACAGCGTCCGGCGATCTGGTTCATCGGCGGCACCGATCTCGTCTTCGGCTCTGCGGCACTCCCGCTCGATCTCACGATGTTCGGCGGTGCAGGGTGCTTCCTCTACACGTCACCTAACGCTTCGCTGCTCACCACTACGAGCGGCGGTGGGCCGGGCAGTGGGTTCGGCAGCATCACCTTGCCGCTCATGCCCACAACCAACCAGGTGGGCGCCACGGTCTTCACGCAGTGGCTCATCCTTGACCCATTCGCGCCTGGCGGACGCTTGGTGACCACCAACGCGATCAAGCACATCATCGGCCCACCGGGCGGGTGAACGGTCTCGAGCAGCCGTCGTGCTGCTCGGCGTCTACTGGTCGACGTCGCGGCTGAAAGGCTCTTCCTCGCCGCCTTCCAGGCGTTTAACAACTGCGAGGGCGTAGGTGTTGTCCGGGTTGATGGCGACCGCGCTGTGGGCCCATTCGAGGGCGGACTGTTTGCGGTGAAGCAACCACGCCGCCAAGGAAGCAAACAAGTGCGGTCGTTCGTCCCAAGGAAGACGGTCAGCAGCGAGGCGGAAGTGCCCGAGGGCAGCCGCTGGGTCTCCGCCAAACAGTTTTGGTGCGAAGAGCTTCTTGCAGCCCACCGCGACGTGAAGGCGAGGATTCTCGGGGTCGGCTTCCGCGGCCTTTTTCAGAGCTGCATCAATCTGGCCACTGAGTCCGGCCGCGGACCACATTCCGGTGATCTTTGCGGTGACTAGTCCCGCGCGAACGCGCCACGCGTCGCCGATGTCGGTGCCCAGAGTTTCCGCTTCGTCGAGGGCCTTGAGTCCTTCGGTGACATCGGCATCGATGGCCGGCGGAACTTCATCGTAGAGCGCCTTGGCGACCGACATGCCTTTCTTGGCTTGATGCTGCAGCACTCGCTCCAGCAAGGACTGCGCGAGCAAATACTGTGCGTGGCCGCGAAGCGTTGAGGTTGCTTGATCGAGGTTGAGCTGCTTGTTGAACGCGCGCATCTCGTCAATGCAATCCGTGAGCGGCTGCATTTCGCCTGTGCGTCTCGCGTCTTGAATTCGTCTTGCGTGAGCAACGAGCGATGACGGGTCCTTCGGATCGCCGGCGAGCTTTGTTGCGACGCCCGGCAACAGCCCACCAAGAAGCGTCTCGAGATCGAGCGTCTGGGTTTCGCTTTCGCCGTTCGCCTCCCGCACACCGGTCGTCGGCCCGCCACGCACTCCGGCGTAGTGAACCGGAACATCCAGGTTGATGGCGTTGCGCTTCGACCAAACGAAGTAGGCCGCGGTGGCAAGGACTCCTGCGCTGGCGAGTCCGAGGGCGATAGGCAGAATCTTCATCGAAGCACCTTGGCGGGGAGCGTGAGGGCGGAGAGCGTTGCCGGTAGAGCCTGCATCATAGAGCTTTGCTTGGGCCTGATCGTGGTGGGAGCAGGAGCTCGACCGGGTGAACCACCGGGATGTTGAGCCCGGCGGCTTTGAGGCGGGCGGCGATTTGCATCGCACACCCCGGATTCCCAGTGGCCACAAGCTCCGGCTGAGCTTTCGCCAGGCAGTCTACTTTTTTGTCGCCGACGATCCGGGCCAGCTCTGGCTGCACCAAGTTGTAGATTCCGGCCGATCCGCAGCAGCTGTCCGAATCCTCGAAATCGACGAGCTCGAGCCCTGGGACCTGCGAGAGCAAGTTTCGTGGCGCATCGGTCACGCCTTGACCGTGCATGAGGTGGCACGGTGGGTCGTAAGCGACGCGGAGCTTGCGGGGTGCAGGAGTCGCCACCAATCCAACGTCGTTCAAGAACTCGGAGATGTCGCGGCACTTCGCTGCAAACGCATGGGCGCTGGGCGTCTCAAGCAGTTCGCCGCTTTCGCGCAGTGCGCAGCCGCATCCTGCGCTGTTGTTCACCACGATGTCGCAGGATGCGAAGGCCGCGAAGTTCTTGGTCGCGAGCGCTTTCGCTGTCGCCACATGACCGTCGTGGAGGTGTAGCGCTCCGCAGCAACCTTGGGTGTCTGGAATGAACACTTCGAAGTTGTTCGCGAGCAGTAAGTCGCGGGTGTTCCGGTTCACGCGACCGAACAACTGCTCCATCACGCACCCGACGAACAGGCCGACGCGACCGCGGGGCCCGTCTGGGAACGTCGCTTGATCGGGACTGTGGAGTCCCGTTTCGATTGGCTTGCGCTCGGCACGACGCGGAATGTTCGGCGCGAGTTCGCGCATGCTGCGAGGCACCATGCGCAGTGCGAACGCCAGTTTGCGAAGTCCGGTGGCTTGCGTGACCGCAAGCAGTGAGGTCATGCGGCGAAGCCGCGTCGGCTTCGCCACGACCGATCGCAGCAGCCAGC
Source organism: uncultured bacterium (assembly GCA_965534055.1). Lineage (GTDB taxonomy): Bacteria > Planctomycetota > UBA1135 > UBA1135 > UBA2386 > CBESZZ01. The sequence continues at coordinate 6,041 of CBESZZ010000213.1, forward strand.
CACGAAGCTTGGCCGCAAGGCCACGGGCGGGTTCTTGCTCCTGCATGGCGCCGCGCACGTTCTCCAGGATTTGGCCGTACTGCACACCCGACGGGCAAGCAGTTTCGCACGCGCGACAGCCAAGGCATCGATCCAAGGGTTCGCGAATCGCCGCGGGGTCTTCGATGCGATTCTCGGCCAGCGCCCGCATGAGGTAGATGCGGCCTCGCGGTGAGTCGGTCTCAAGGCCCGAGATGCTGTACGTGGGGCAGGCGGGGAGGCACAGGCCACAGTGCACGCAGTCGAGCGATTGGCCGTAGGCCGAGATCTTCGCCTTCCAATCGCTGGTGTTGGCCGGCAATGGAAAATCGGACGTGGTGGTCATCGAAGTCTCGCCATGGGGTCGAACGCTTCGCGCACATCGTTCTCCAATGCGGCAGCACGCTCATGCGCCGCATCGAAGTCGCGTGGACTGGTCGAGCCAGAGTTCTTGCCACGGACCGCGAGCGCTGATGCTTCGAACGTCGGGCACGCACGCAGGATGGTTTGGACGTCGCAGTTTGCGGGGACACGAACTTCGAAACCCCCACCAAACCCGAGCAGCCAGGTGGCTTCCGCAGGTAGAGACTTCAACCAATCCTCTGCGCGTC
>CBESZZ010000214.1:0-6628 GCA_965534055.1 uncultured bacterium
CAAGAGGGGTCTGCGCGCTATTTACAATGGGAACCGATTGCATCATCTTCCAGGCCCGGTGCGACAGCACGAACGGAGTCTCGAAGGCAAAGTCAACGGACAAACCGCTCGGGCCAATTATCTGGAATTTCACTGGAAACATCAACTGACCGGAAGTTAAGGCCCCATCAATAGAAAGTGTCTCAGGCTTGATTAGAGGGTCATACGGCTGGAGTTTCACCTTGTAATCTTGCCATCCGCGTTCCGTGTAGAGGCTGCATACAATGTTAGTTGAGCTCGCCTCTTGCTTTCTGTTTGGAGCGCAGACCAAGCAAAAGTCAGGGTGGTGAGACTCCATCAAACTTGCGCGAAGACTCGTCATCGAATGTTGGGTTAAATCTGCACGCCCGAAGCCGGGAGGAATTCTAAGATGAGACTGCAATACTGCTGATTCCTGCACATTTGCAATGGCCACCCACGGCCTAACGAACACCGCCCTGATCCGTCCCGGTGCACGGTTATCGTGCTCGAGCGACGCTAAGACGTATGTCGGGTGGAAGACGGCTGTTCGAATCTTCCCTGGCGGAACTCCGTCTATACTGGCGTTACCGGTCGAGTCCGTGCGAGCGATGTAGATGGCATCTTCGCCGCCGAGTGTCCGGGCAGGTAGCTCCTCGGCACTCGTGGGCCCCCATGGTGAACGATCGACGGGAGCCCTAGACACACGGACGACCACACCTTCTAGCGGATTACCATCCACGTCCTTGGCGGCAACCTCGACTGCAGCCCCAACTGCCATATATATCGTATGATCTTTTGCCGGATCAAGATCAAGCGCTATAGATGACTGGTATCCCTCCCGCAGGTATTCGAAGGATGTTGCTTCAAGTAGGAGCAACACCTCGCCGCTTTTATCCGACATAGCAGCAGCGTTCTCTTTTCTCACAATACTTGAGCGACCTCCTCGCTCCTGCGAAGCGGGAATAACAAACACTCGCACTCCGACTACTGGGATACCTGCCTCCGAGTCTACAAACCGCACCTGGTATCGACGGGCTGGTTCGTTGTCAAGCACCACCTCGCTTCTTGTTTGGGCGGTGGTAATCCGTGCCCTGGAGGCGCCAGGAGCGGTAACCCCTCCAACTTCCGATTCTCTTGGTACGCCGCCTCCACTTGGCGTCAAAAATACCAAGTAGCAAATTGCGACAAGTAACGCGGCTCCTCCGAGGCACGCCGCAATCACGACGAACGGTTTGCCACCCCCCTCGACCGAGGAATCGCTGCTTAGCATTTGCAAGCGTCAACAGATGCACCAAAAGGAGGCAGGGCTGAATCTGTGCAATGGACGGGGCATCCATTTGGGGCACACAATATCGTCCCCGCACCGACGCCGTTCACGTCCAGTACCCCGGCGCAGACTGTATTTGCGGGCCTTCTGGGCCCCCCCTCACCATTCTCGACGTACTCGATGCATTCACAGGTATGCGACGTTGTCCCTCCAACTGCATAGGTAGCCACTATGCAGGTGAAAGTTCCAGGGTCGCAAGATCCATTGCAGGTTCCAAAGTATTCCCCGGAACTCATCCTATTAACCACCAAACGGCAGTCATCCACAAAGGGAGCGGCTGGGAAAGCTGTGATTACGACTGAAAAGGCCATCGGGATGACTGCAGTTAGTACGGATAAACGTTTACGAGTATTCATGGCTTAACCCACCTCTTCCGAGGACGGAACACCACAGGTACAGGCTCGATTTGACGCACCCGGGACAGGGTTATCCTCGCCTGAAACACAACTGAGTTCGAGAGGGCATCCCGATGGCAACGCATTCGTACAAACAATTGAACCCTGCCCAGCAGCGCCAACAGCGAGCGAGCTTGAACAAGGGTCGCCCGATGGGGAACTCGATTGTACATTGCCCTCACCATCCTGGACGACACAAATGCATCCGTAGTAGGTGAAACCTCCTGCGGCAACCGCACTCACTACACAATCGGAGGCTCCGTCACAAGAGCCGTTGCAGGTCCCAAAAACAGCTCCGCCACCGGGAGGCCTGTTAACCATGAGATTGCACGAGGAAGCTGGCGCGGGCACAGCGTAACTAGCAACCAAGAAGGACAACATCAAAGGCATGCACATCAACATGAACTTAAGCATCAGTATCTCCGTTCGCTTGATTTCATTCGCCCGGGGGAACTCGACGGGATCACATCGAGCCCAACCTGTCAAGTGGCCAAGCCGCTACACACATACGTGCCACCGAACGAGTCCACTCATCGCCGGGTTGCCGTCGCCCGACGCGACGCCAAGACTCACCTCTCATTTTGGATCGGAACTATTGTCGGGGTCGAAGACCCTCTGCGGCGAAACTTCGGCGTGAGTAGGCCACGAGCATCCTCTGAGACTCCGATCGATTGGGATCGTGTGCACGATCTCGTGGATCGCCTCGCTAGGTCGGCTTGCCCCCACCATCACGATCGAGGGGATATCGCTCATGATGCGGTTCTCTGCGTCCTCAAGTCTCAATCGGACACCCAGGAGTTCAAGTCGCTCGAGGCCTTCCTGCGCGTTGTCGTCCGTCGACGAGCACATGATAATGCACGTCGTGCATTGACTCGAAAGGCCGAGCGTTTGGACCGTTCTGCCCACCTGATGGTGTCCGAGTCTTTCCAGGTTGCTCTTCACTACGAGCCTCACACAGTCGCGGCATGCATCTTCCAAGCACCTGACCTGCGGGCGCGCGGGCAGTGGATGCTGCTCATTCGAAGCAGAAGCGGGCGGGTAAGTGAAGGCCTCGCCTCCAGTCTGGCGCCACGTGGCGGACATCGCCCGCGAGCACGACGTGAACCCGCAGCGCATGCGCGAGATCTTCCGCCGTGCTGGCTTCACCGTCATCAAGCTCGGCCGTGGCTCTTACCAGATCAAGGCGCTGGACTACAACCTGTGGAAAGCGCGCGCAGTGATGATGTCTCCCGAGGAGGAGGCCGCGTTTCACACGAGCATCAAGAATGACTGCAAGCGCCGGAGGGTGATCTAGTGTCCGCCCAAGCTCGGCAACGCCCGGCCCGCGGCACGCAAGTCGTCCACCAGCAGCCGCAGGTAGCGCTGCGTGGTCGTGATGCTCTTGTGCCCCAAGCGTTCCTGGACAGTCTTCAGATCGATGCCAGCGAGCAACAGCGCCGTGGCCAGTGTGTGGCGCAACGTGTGGGGGTGGAATCTGGTGTCGTCCGTGATCCGCGAGATCGTGCGGAACATGTTGGTGACACGGTTTGCGCGGGTGCGCTCCGTGCTCTTGCACAGTGTCGGAATCAGCCATTCGCCGTCGCCAGCCTCGGCGATCAGCCGCCGCGCGGCCGGCAGGGCGTCGTCGTCCAGCGGGATGACTCGGCGGTTGGTCTTGCCAGCGATCTGGATCTGCATGCGGCCGACGTCGATGTCAGAGACCTTGGCCCGCGCCATCTCGGAGAGTCGGTGGCCGCTTCTCGCCATGAACGCGGCCAACGCGTGCTCCCACGGGTGTTCGTCCCGGATTCCCTCGAGCAGCTCGCCGAGATCCTCCCAGCGGTAGAAGTCGGGGACAGGCTCCTCGGGCGTGGGCCAGTCGACCATGCCGAGCGGGGAGCTGTCCATCCAGCCCTGCCGCTTCGCCTCGCTGAACATGCGGGACAACGCCAGCCGGTCCAGCTTGAGTGTGGCCGCCGAGACGACCATCGCGCGCTCGGAGACGAAGCGCTGCAGCACAGTGGCCGTCACCATCACGAGCGGCGTGTCGGTGCGGATGATCCGACCGACGGCACGGAAGTGGTCCCGGTAGAAGCGCACGGTGCCCTCCTTCCTCTTCATGGCGACCGCCTTCATCGTCGCGTCGATCGCTGTCTGAAGCGTGATGCGTCCACCCACGCGCGCCACCGTGGCGACTTGCTTCATGGCGCGCGTTCGATCTTCAGCGGCTTCGTCCGGGCTGCCCTTCAGGCCAAGCCAGATGCGCTTGCCGTCCATCGAGTAGTTCCCACGGAACCGGTCTTCCGCCGCGTGGCGCTTACCGGTCTTCAGTTTGACGGGGCAGGAACGCGTGCAAACGCGCTGCACACCAGGCGGGAGACGTCGAGCCATCCACACTCTGTAGCAGCAGGACGTAGCAACATGAACCACCAAACCGAGTGTAAAGTGGTGCCGGAGGGGGGACTTGAACCCCCACGATCTTTCGATCGACGGATTTTGAATCCGTTGCGTCTGCCAATTCCGCCACTCCGGCAAGTTGTCGTGGCAACGAGGCGGCATCGAACTCGGTTGGCCGGCCACGGTCAACGCGCACTTCTGCGATTCCCGTGGTTGGGCCGCTGTGTTTGTGCATGCCGTCTCTGGGTGGTCGTGGTGCGCGTCGCTGCGCGGTCCGGTCTCCCGGCGGCCGTCCGCTTCCGCTGGTCCCTGCCGGGAAGGCCCCCGAGCCGGTTTTGGTCTAGGCTGCGAGGATGAAGAGATCTACCTGGCGAAACGGGTTTCGCGCCTTGGGGCGAGTGCCCATAGCACTCGCGGTGCTCGGCTTTCTGGTATTGGCGTCGTGCGAAGGGATGTCCGGGGTCGAAGGTTCCGGGGCGCTGGATGGCATGGCGCTGGACGGGCTGGTTGAGGCGGACAGCCAGGCGCAAGAATGGCAGCAGGGTCGCATTGGCGCGAATTCGTTCCCCGGGGCATTCTTCGACGATGGTGGCGAGGGGGAGGTTCGAGGTCGGACGGAGAACTTCTTCTCGGCTGAGCGTGAGTGCGCAGCCAAAACGGAGCGCCGCCTGATTTACACCGGCGAGGTTGGCCTGGAAGTGAAGCAGGTCGACTCGGCCATCGCCTTGTTCGTCGCCCATGTCGAATCGGTCGGCGGCTACATGTCCTCACGGGAAGATGGTGCGCTCACTTGCCGGGTGCCGTCCGCGGAGTTCACCCCAACGTTCGACTGGCTTCTCCAGCAGGGACGCGTGATCGGGCAGTCGATCAAGACCGACGACGTCTCCGAGGAGTGGGTCGATCTGGAGGTTCGGGTCGGGAATGCCCGCGCCGCACGAGATCGATTGCTGAAGCTGCTCGAGGATGCCACTGCGGTGAATGACATCCTTGCGATCGAGAAGGAACTGCAGCGACTGACCACGGAGATTGAACGCTTCGAAGGTCGGCTGAAGCTGCTCAAGGACCGCGTGGCGATGGCCACGATCACGGCAACCTTTTACAAAGTGGCGCCGGCAAGCCCGAAGCGCGGGCGTGCAAGTCAGTTTCCTTGGGTTCGCACTGTGTGGGTGGACCATGTCCGACGTAACTTCTAGCGGTTCGCCCCTGCGGCCCTCAGGCCTCATGACCTTGGGTTGCGCAACGCTGCTCGCGTTGCTCGCAGGCTGCGTGTCGACGCCGTCTCTGCAAATGAAGTTGCCCGACGATTTCCTGCAGCTGGAGTCCCCACGGAATCGCGGCCTGCGCGCAACCACCGCGGATGACGCGCGCCTTTGGGTGCGCAACTTCAACGTGCAAGCGGATGGCAGCCAGAAGTTCTGGGCCGACGCTGTGCTCAACGACCTGGTGGAATCTCGCGGATACGAGCTCGTCAGCAGCGACGTGATTCAAGATGCCGAGGGCGAGTCTGGCACCGCGATGGAGTTCACAACGGTCGCCGACGGGGAACGGGTTGGCTACCTGATGGCGGTGTTCTGGCGTGGTGGCGGCAAAATCCGGGTCGCCGAGTTCACCGCCCCGCAAGCGCGCTTCGACGAACTAAGCGATGGCGTGCGCGCGGCGATCACCACCTTGCGTTAGCGCGAGATTCTTCGATCGACCGAGAGGCCTCATCGGCGATCGTCCGATGGCTTCTGTGCTGCAGGTGAGGCTCCCCCGGTGGGCCCCGTGGCCGAGCTTTTGTCCCACTTTCGTGCCCGTTGCAGGTAGCCCTGATCTGGTTCGGTCTGATCCCACTCTGTGTAGAGTTCTATCAGCCGCTTGCGCGCCTGAATGGTCCACTTGTGATCCGGGCCCAGGGCCGACTCAAGAATTTGATGGGCCTCAAGAGCGCGGATCTCGACTTCAGAGAAGCGCTCCATCGCTTGTAAGGTCTGCGCGTGGTTCATCAGAAAAACACCAACGAACCAGTGATCGCTGCCAAGCGATATGCGGCCGTGTTGGATGGCCTCGGCACCGAGGGCTTCTGCCCGCTCGAGATCTCCGAGGTCGCGACATAGGTTTCCCATATTGTTTATGGATGTCATTGTACTCGGGTGTGTATCCCCCAGGACACGCCGCCGGGTTGCGAGCGCTTCTCGGAAGTAAGGTTTCGCTTCATTGAATCTCCCCTGAGATCGGCGCAGTCCTCCTAGGAGGTTGATTGCCGATAGGGTGTTGGGGTGCTCGTCACCGAGCACTTTGCGGCTCAGGCCGAGGGCCTCGCGATGGAACGGCTCGGCCTCGGCGTACCGACCCTGCGTTTCCAGGAGGCCTCCCAGGTTCATGAGAGAAGCAATGGTGTCCTTGTGCTCGTCACCGAGAACTCGTCGACGTGTCGTCAATGCTTCTCGATAGAGCGATTCCGATTCGCCAAACTCGCCACGGTTTTGAAGTAGGATCCCAAGGTAATTCAATGAGACGAGCGTGTCCAAATCGTCGTCTCCAAGTGTCT
>CBESZZ010000215.1:0-6583 GCA_965534055.1 uncultured bacterium
TAGCGACCACGCCTCGTTCATTGCTGCAGGTGTGCCGGCTTGGGCCTGGAGCCTCGAAGGTCGCAGCGACTACTTCGGCTACACGTGGCACACGCAGTGGGACACGCTCGACGTGGCGATTCCCGAATACCTGGCGCACACCTCGACTGTCATTTCGTTGGCTGTTCTCGGCACCGCGAACCTGGAGCAGTTGATTGATCGCAGCAGCGTGAAGCGACGCAGTGGGCGGGGCGATGCTTCGACCTTCATCGCGGGCATCTTCGGTGTGGAGATGACCGGGCTGAAATTCAAGTCGGTCAACAAGGGTGCGATCGCCGAGAAGGCCGGCATCCGTGCAGGCGATGTTCTGAAGACGGTGAACGGCAAGAAGGTCGATCGCGCGCGCGAAATCTTGCAGGCGATGCGTGACGGCGGAGAAGTCATCAAGCTCGGTGTGAGCCGCGGCGAAGAGACCGTCATCGCGGAAATCAAGATGTCGGACATCACCAACCGTCGACGTCGTGGCAGAGGCAACGCGCGGACTCCAGCGACGACGGAGGGCAAGGACGGGGCAAAGAAAGACGCTCCAGATTCGGTGCGGACCCCGGCCAAGGCCGATCCGAAGAAGAAGGGCGACGGCCAGTAGGGCGGCTCCAGCGCCCAGACGCGGCGCAGTCTTCCCTATCCGAGACCGTGAATTTTGCCCGAGAGCGCATCGCCCGGGTGGTGAAAGTCCCATAACGATCCCGCGTTCAAAGCGCGGACCGGCCCCTGGGATGGCGGTTTCGGAGGCTCTCGCGAAAGTCGACGCGCGAATTTCGGCCAGCGGTCGATGACCCTTCGGGCGCGAAGATCGCCCACCAGCGGCCACGGCGCATCCACTGACCGCAAGGTGGTATCGTTCGACGGTTCGTCGACCCTGCGACGCGCCCCTCACAGAAGCATGAAGATTCAGCTCATTCATCCGCCGGTTTACATCAACCAGAGTGGACTGACGGCTCTCCGCCCCAGTCTGCCACTGGGGCTGGCCTATATCGCGGCGGTCCTTCGCGACGACAAGCACGAAGTCTCCGTCATCGATGCTCTGGGCCTGGCTCCCGAGCAGATGATCGCGGAAGGCGACATTTGGCGCTTGGGCCTCGCACCCAAAGAGATCGTCTCTCGTCTCGATCCCGACGCCGACGCGTTTGGTATCACGAGCATGTGGTCCTACTCGTGGTCCATCGTTCGCGAGCTGATCCACGAGATCAAAGCGGCGTTCCCGAACACGCCAATCGTCTGTGGTGGCGAACACTTCACCGCGGTCCCCGAGCTGTCGATGGACGAGGCGCCTATCGACTTCATCGTGCTGGGCGAAGGCGAAGAGACAGCGATCTCGCTCTTCCGCGCGTTGGAGATGAAGCTCGACTTCTCCGTGATTCCCGGCGTTTGGTATCGCGAGAACGGTGAGCTGAAGAAGAACGAACGCCGCGACCGCATCCGTGCCGTCGACGACATTCCGCGGCCGGCGTGGGAGTTGTTCGACATCGAGGCCTACAGCGAGAACCGTCTGGTCTCCGGGATCTACTACGGCAAGACCGTGCCGATCCTCGCGACCCGTGGATGCCCTTACCAGTGCACCTACTGCTCGTCGCCCAACATGTGGACGACGCGTTGGTATGCGCGTTCAGCCAAGGATGTCGCTCAAGAGATCCAGGACTACCACGAGCACTACGGCGCGACCAACTTCCCCTTCCAAGACCTGACCGCAATCCTCAAGCGCGATTGGGTCGTCGACTTCTGCGCAGAGATTGAAAAGCGCGGCCTCGATATCTCCTGGCAGCTTCCTGCTGGGACGCGATCCGAGATCATCGACGAAGAGGTCGCTGGCTTGCTGGTGAAGTCTGGCTGCAAGTCGCTGAACTTCGCGCCCGAGTCCGGGTCGGAGCGCACGCGCAAGCACATGAAGAAGATGCTCACCGACGAGAAGTTGTTCCGCGCAGTGCGGGCTTCCGTCAAGGCTGGGCTCAACGTCGGTTGCTTCTTTGTGCTGGCCTACCCCACGGACGAGAAGCAGGACATGAAGGACACCGTGCGGCTCGCGCGGCGTCTGGGCCGTGCAGGCGTCGATGACGTCTCTGCAGGGTTCTTCTTCCCGCTGCCAAACACGGAGATCACCCGTCAGCTGCAGAAGGAAGGCAAGGTCACCGTCAACGACGACTTCTTGAAGTTGCCGATCTACGTGCACAACAAGTTCCTGACCGAAGACCGGAAGTACTGCGAGCACTTCACGGCGAAGCAGCTGACGCGCTGGAAATATCGCGTTGTCGCCGCCTTCTACGGCAACTCGTTCCTGTTCAACCCGGGCCGGGTCTTCCGCATCGGCTGGAACTTCGTCCGCGGCAAGGAGACCTCCAAGATGGAGTCGTTCCTGCAGGAGACTCGACGGAAGTTCGCGTTCCGCAAGAAGACGAAGAAGAGCACCAAGGCCGATGCCGCGGTCGTCAAGTCGGGTGCGGGCTCTTCGGTCAAAGCAGAACCAAGCAAGGCGACTTCGCCTGCGCGTGAAACCGAGACGACCGCCACGGGCGGTCGCTAGCGCGGCGAGTCTGCGGCGAGCTGTTCGAGCACGCGCAGCTGTTCTGCTGCGACGGCTTCAGGGCTGACGTGCTCGACTGCCCAAGCGCGCGCTAAGCGGCCGGCGTTTCTGCTGGCGTCTGAATCGCGAAGCAGCATGAGTGCATGGGCGGCAAGATCGTCGGCGCTTTCGGCTTCGAGCAGTCCAATTTCTGGCGGCTTGAAGCCTCGGCGTCCCAAGCGGTTGGTGACCACGGGTAGGCCGTAGCCCATCGCAACCAGCACCTTGGTTCGAGAGCCCACTCCCGTGTAAGCCGGTGCGATGACGACACGCACTCCGCGGAACAGGTCGCGAAGTTTCGGCACGAACCCCGGCAACTCGACGCCGGGTTGTCCGCGCAGCGGTTCCAACCGTCCGTCTGGATCTGCACCGCCGATGCGCAGCTTGGCTTCGGGCAGGAACCGGCGAATGCGCGGCAGTACTTCTGCGACAAGCACGGCAGCGGTTTCTGGGTTGGCCCAATGCCGATGATCGCCGAAGAACAGAGCCGTGGGTGGTGAGTCTCCAGGGTCGGCGACGTCCTCATGGCTGGGGATGGGTGCCAACGGGGAGCGCCACGAGACCGGGCGGCCCAACTGGCCGCGAAGGGTGAGTGCGTCTTCAGGGGTCAGCGTTTGCAGCACGTTGGCCAGCGGGTAGTAGCGACGCACGTATCGCTGCCAGTGCATCGCGTCGCGTCGGTCCGCCCATGCCCCGCGCCCCGTGGCCGCGATCCGTGATCCCTCGCCGGACGCTGGGTCTGGGGCGCCGGATTCATGGTCGGTGAGCACCACCGGGATGCCCTGCGCCACAAGTTCGGGGACGTATTGGGCCATGACCGCGAATTCGACCAGTGCTGCGTCCGGACGAAACTCCTGGGCGAACGTCCGCAGGCTGCGGGCCGCGGCAGCCGACCATCGCTTGCTCGCCAGCAGCGGTTTGGACCCCGTGGCGAAGCGCAGGAGATGTTTGCCCTGCGCCGTTCGGTTGCGGAGTGGCGACAGGTCTGTCTTGTTGTCTAGCCGTCCGAATCCGCAGGCTGCGAGCTCTTCGAACCCATCGGGTCGTTCAGGCTGGCCAGGTCGGCGGAGAAAGAAGAGACCGAGCTCCGCCCGCTCCGCCAGCGCTCGGGCGAAAACGTCTGCGTAGACCGTGCCGCCGTCCGCGGCTGAGCGGTCAGGGAGGGTTGGATTGACGAGAAGGACGCGCACAGAGCGAAGACTAGTTTTGGTGGAGAACTTTCTCCAATCGGATCTTGCCGACAAAGCCTTCGATAACAAGGGGTTGTGCGCGACTTCAGATATGAAGTGCAGGGCTTTCCACACCTCGGTACGGGCTGGCAAGGGGCCCTTACGTCTGCCATAATCCGCGCCAGGAGAGGGGGGGCTTTCCCGCTTCAGCACGCGGTCCGGCGTAAGCCATGGCTAGCCCATCATGAACGACACAGTCAAGAAAATCGTAGGCCTCCTTGAGGCGGACAGCCCTGAACTGCAGGTAGCTGCTGTCCAGGTCCTTGGTGAGCTAGGGTTGAAGGAGGCTTCCGTTGCGAAGGCTCTAGAAGATTGCCTGATTCAAGGGGACGAGCGCATCCTGGGACGATTCGTCCTCGACGCGTTTGCCAAGATCGAGTCCGCAGAGACGATCCGCGCCCTGGTGCGTTGTCTCGAGAAAGGCGACTTGGTTTCCGAGGAAGCTGCCCGCCTTCTGGCCGGCATGGGCACGGGAGCACACACGGCTTTGGCCGAGGTCTTCACCGACGCCGACGAAGTCGACAAGGTGCGCATCCTGGGCATCTTCGGACGGCAGATCAGCACGGAGTCGTTCGGCGTCCTGCAGGAAGCCCTCGTCGATCCGTCGCTTGCATCGCACACCTGGGCCGCGCTCGAACCAAACCTCGACCAGCTCAGCGACGTCCAACTGAAGTCGTTGATGAAGCAGGTCACCGAGATGCTCGGTGACGAAGAGGCCAACAACTCTGCAGCAAGTCTGACGCAGGGATTGCGCATCCTGGGAGTGTTGGATGGAGAGGGTTCAAGGACAACCCTGGTCGCGCACGCCGCGGACGAGCAGCCCATCGAAGTGCGTCGTGCAGCGCTGCACGCGCTTCGCGGTGTGAAGCTGACGCCTACCCAGACCGGCACGTTCCTGGACGCCATGAAGGATCCGGAGAACAAGGTGCTCGCCGACGAGTACCGCGAACTGCTGTCGACGGTCGACAAGTGGCCAGCGGCTCAGGTCCCGGGACTGTTCGAGTTGATCGAATCGCGTCAGCCGGAAATTCGGGCCTTCGCACTGCAAGCGCTGCGTTCGACGCACACCGCCGAAGTCGCGAAGCTGTCGATGAAGTATCTGCACCACGCCGACCAGGACATCGCCGTCGCCGCGCGTGACGCGCTGGGCGAGAACCCTAAGTCCATCGAACTGTTGCTGCGGTCGCTGCAAAGCGATCGCAATGTCGATCACTGCCGGGTCTTGGCCCAGGTCTTGGTGTCGCTGCGCGAGTCCTTCCCGCGCAACAAGATGAAGACGTTGACGGAGCGGGCCGCACGCAACTTCACTGCAGGTGACCCCATGGGGGAGATCCTGTTCGGCATGCTGCTCGCCATCGATGCGGAGCACACGGCAGACCTCATGGTCGACAAGGCGCTCCGCTTGCGTCGCTCGCGGAAGCTGAAAGAAGCCCTCGCGGTGCTCGCCCGTTTGGCGCGCACCGACAACTTGAATCCCGAGGGTGGCTACCAGCTGTCCGTAGCGAGCTTGCTGGTGGATGCCGAAGCGCTGGCGAAGGATCCACGCGGCTCGGGCGAAGGCGGAGTTGGCTCCGTCTCTATGGGCTTCCTGGCGCAGCTTGTGCGCGATGACTTCCCGGTGCTCGAACGCCTGAAGAAAGAGTCGATGCTGAAGCCGCAGATGCTGCTGAAGGTCGGCAGTTACTTCGCCGAGACCGTTGGCTCAGAGCGTCGCTTCGGCGCAGAGCTGCTCGGCTGGTTGGCCGGTCGAACCACCAAGGACCGCACCTCCGAAGAAGCGCGCATGTTGATGCGCACCGAAGGTCTGTAGGCCTGGTGCAGGTTGGTTCGGGGCTGGGCTGAGGCCTGAAGGCCCCCCAGCCCCCCGCGCTTTTTTGCGCAGGCGAGCGATCCAGGAAGCTATCTCTCCGGAGAGCTGTCAGGTTCCGACTTCGGCTCGGGCTGGTGGAAGCCCAAGATGCTCTTCGTCAGTGCGCCGCCGACTTCGACAAGTTCTGCATGGGCTTTCTCAAGATGTCTGGTCTCAATGCAGATCGCGTCGCCTTCGCGGGATGACTCCGTCGCCGCGCGACGCATGAGTTCGCGAATGTACGTTGCGCTGGCTCCGTCGGTGCGTGCAACCCATGCATCGAAGTCATCGATGGAATGCTCCTCGTTTCGACTGAACAGTTCGAAGATCCGTTTCCGGCACGCCGCGTCCGGCAAGGGGATTTCTTCCGAGTGGTCGATGCGTCCAGGTCGAGACTTCAGCGCGCGCTCCAGCACGTCGGCGCGGTTCGTTGTGAGGATGAACTGGATGTCTGTGTCACCTTCCAAGCCATCCATCGCGTTCAGCAGTTCATTCAGTTGGCTCGAGTGCGCGGTTTCTCGGTCTTCGGCGACCATGTCTATGTCCATGCAGGGTTGACGGCCGCTGCGAAGCTGCGGGTTCCGCGAGCCGGCGGGGATCAGTCGTCAGTCGCTATGGCACCTTGCGGCACATGGCTTCGACGTTGTGTCCGTCGGGATCCAGCACGAACGCGGCATAGTAGTGCTCGTGGTAGTGCGGCCGCGGACCAGGCGGCCCATTGTCTTTGCCCCCGGCGGCGATGGCTGCGGCATAGAACGCGTCGACAGCGGCTCGATCCTCCGCGAGGAAGCCGACGTGGACCGGGCTGCCCGGCTTGCCTTCTGAGAGCCAGAACTCCGGCCCGCCTGATCCGTCGGCGAGGCCGAATCCCGCGACGTCCGTCTTGCCGGTGAGCTCCGCGGGGAATTC
>CBESZZ010000216.1:0-6580 GCA_965534055.1 uncultured bacterium
GCAGCCGAACTGGCAAAACCAATCGGTCGCAATTGCTGCACCTACCGTGGGCGGCGTGCTTGGGTTTGGCAGGGATCTCGACCTTCGGGGTGACCGCCTCGCGGTTGGCGCCAGCGGTCTCGCGTTTGAATACCGACGCTCGGGCGGCATTTGGAACCTGTTTGCGATGGTCGAGCCACCAAGCCTCGGCTCCAGTTCCCTCTTTGGCTACGCGGTTGGACTCTACTCCAACGGTCTGCTAGTCGGTGATTCTTACTACGACGAAGATCCAATCAACTACCCCGACGGCCCCGGAGCAATCCACTCGTATGACCTGTTGGAACTAGAGCGGCCGTTGCAAGGTTGTCGTCGCGGGGTGTCCATTGGCAGAGGAGGGCCACTACAACTTGAAGTGAACTGGCCGCAGCAGGCAGGCAAGTCGTACCAGATCGTTGGATCCTTCACAGGTTTGGGGCCCACCATCGTTGCGGGCGTGCCCATTCCGCTGACGCAGGATCTCTACACTTCGATCCTGTTCGGCAACCCGGCATTCGTCCGCGGTGGCAGCGGCATTCTCGACGCCAATGGTCAGGCTACGATGACGTGGCTTGTGCCACCGGGCTTGCCGGCATCGCTGCTGGGCCTCGATTTCCATCACGCGGTCGTCGCATATGACGCTGTGTCACTCTCCGCGAGCAACCCGGTGACAAGCACGCTGGCGTTCTGAACAATTTCAATGCCCCCCACAGGGCAGCCGCACGGTTGCAAAGTGACGCGCCGACGGCCCTACACGGCGTTCGCGCCCGGTGTGAGACCACTCGGTGGGGACCTTGCTTTAGCCGGGCAAGCGGATCGGCGGCGGCGCTTAGAAGGCAGAACATTTAGGGCAATCTGAGCCCCGGGCTGGGCAACGAACGTGCGGCCGACCCCTGACGAGGAATGTCGCCTCGACGCTCCAACCTATCGCCTGGCTTTTGCGCCATGGGGAGGGTACTCACGGTGCATGACAACCACAGCAGAACTCATTCTTCCGAGGCTCGACGAGGTCGAGCGTGAAGTCGTCGACGAACTCGCCAAGCGATTCGAGATCGCCGAGGCGTTCGTGCAGAAATTTGCAAGCAACGTCGCGGCCGGCAGCAGGGACTATGCCGAGCTGGTCGTGGAGTACTTCGATCGCATTGACGACGCCCTCGATGCGGCGGACGACGATCTCGATGACGACGATGACGACGACTAGTCGCGTCTGACTTCGCTTCGTCGCTGCGATCCGATGACGGCGTGCATCGCGGAAGCCGTGCGCGCGCCCTTTGGTCCATGCGCTCTGGATCCCAGACGCCTCGCCGCGATTAGCGGTACGCTGGCGGTCGGGCGATTCCGGCGAACCCTAGCAGCATCCACGCGATGGCCAAGAACAAGCCGAAGGCCGCCATCGGCAAGCCATAGCGGGCGACGGCTGGCCGATACTCAAACCGCACGTGGCGTGCACCAGCGGGCACGGCAACCGCGCGGAACGCGACGTCTGCCTTGAGCACAGGTGTGGGCTTGCCATCGACGCTAGCTATCCAACCTGGCGCCCACGCATCGGCGAGAACCAAGATTCCCCGGCCGCCCGCGGTTTCGATGTCGATGTCGACTCTGGTCGCGGTGTCGTGCGTGATCTGCACGCTGGACACATCTTCATGGGGTGCGCGTGGCGAAAACGACGTCGGAAGGTTTTCAACGATCGGAACGTCCGACGCGGCGTAGTTCGCCAGAGCGGCGAGAGCGCTGGTCTTGTCTTTTGCGCGATGGGCCCTGAACGCGAGCCGAGCTCGCTCAGGTCGGCTGCGCCTGACCGTCGGTGTGGTTTCAACCAGGGGTGTCGGCGGCGTCAGCGACGAGAGATCGGGCAGCGCATCGCTGCGGCCCTGCACTCGAATCGCGGCGCGGGCAAGCAATGGGTGCCGTGCAAGGGTTGGCCCATACAGAGGCAGCACGCGTGGTCGGTAGCCGGAGCGGACCATCGTAGGGTCGATCAGCGCGAGGTAGTCGCCGGTGCGGGAGAGCAGGTCGTCTCCGCGGGTGCCGACCGTGGGCATCCCTTGTGCCATATGCCACGTGCCGGGTGCCTGCATTGTCCGGTTGGCACGCACGGTGCGAATCGACGCGACCGATGACGTGTTTGCCGACCCGAGTGGGCTGTAGGTTCGGCGGGCGGTGTGCATGTAGGACGTCACCAGCAAGCTGGCGATGGCGGCGAAGGCCAGAAGCTTCTTGAACCGAAGGATGCCCAGCGGCTTCCACCAGCAAAAAGCGATGGCCAGCGCGTTGGCCATGCCCAAGTGGATGAGCAGTGGAGTGCGGATGGCATGAAGCGCGCCGATGACGGCGAGTTTGCCTTCACCGGGCAGCAGTTGGCCTAACATGCGGCTGCCAACTCCCGGCCAGACGAACGCACAAAGCACCATTGCGGCAGTGAGCACACTGAACGTGATCGCACACGACCGAAGCGACCAATGACGCCGCATCGGTGCGTTTAGGAAATTGTCGAGGGCGGTGATGCCGAGGACGACTGCGGCCACGTGCGCAAGAACCAGCCCCGCACCAGGCAGGCCAATGGCCCATCCAGTCTTGCTCGTGATGAAGTCCATCACAGGGCTATCGAGGCCAATCAGGATGCCCGTGGCTCCGGTGATGACCCAGAACAAGCTGCCATAGCTGTGCTTGGGCCGCACCAGGCCAATGCATAGCAACACCATCAACAAAGCGCCTGGATAGAGGGCCAACTCCATCGCGTCGGCTTCCGTACTCAAAGTGGAGTGCGCCGCTGCACCGGTGATGCTGTCGAGACCGAGTCCGGCGGTTGCCGCGGTGGGGGACAATGCCCCAACCAAAGCACCCAGTTGGAGATGGCGGGTTGGGGCTTCGAGTGCGAGGACATGCTCCGCAAGGTTCGAAGAGGTGAGCCAAAGCGGCGCAGTGCCAAGGACCGTGAGCCCAATGGCGATGCCTACGGTGCGGAACGTGTGGCCGCGTTCGCTGCGTTCCAGTGCGCTGATGGACGTGATGAACAACGCCGCACAGAGACTGGCTCCCATCCACGCGGTGGTTGTGCCGCCGGTCAGGAACATGAACGTGAGAACGATGGCCAGCAATCCGCCGTACGCATCACGCGCACGAACCGTGATCATGCGCCACGTCATTTCGAGCGCGAACGGCAGCAGTGCTGCCGCCGCCGCTTCGGGAATGCGGTCGAGGTTGACGGTTAAGAACCAACCAAGCCCGTAGCTCGCGCCTCCAAGGAACGCGCCATAGCGGGTGACGCCGCGCGCACGCAAGAAGCGGTACATGCCCATGCACGCCAAGAACGCGTGTAGACACAGGATCCAGTCCAACGTGCGATCGCCGCCTTCCATCGCTAACGGCCAAAACGCCGGGTAGAAGATGGAGCGGTTGGTGACCCAGAACGGTTCGCCAAAGCGCGCTGCGGCGTTCCACAGCGGCAACCCTTCATTGCGGGCCGTGCGTCCGACCGCCGCCATCGCCGGCAGCAGTAGCGTGTGGTTGTATGCCGCTTCGCGATCGCTCTGCGCGAGAGCCGTGGCGCTGCGTTGAAGCTGCATGGCCGCGGGGTTCTCAAGAGCTTCGACATCTACACCCGAGCGGTGTTGGCCAAAGAACATCCCTGGAGCGTGGACCGCGACGCAAAGTGCCAACAGCACCAGCACGGCGAACACGCCTTCCCGACGTCCTGTGCCGAACAGACTCATGGACGTTGTCCGTTCGTCGTTGTCGACCGTTGAGAGGAATGAAGCACAACAAGGTATCGGTCTGCGATGCCCCCGGGCTTCATGCCGAACTTGCTGGCTCTAAGGAGATCGAACTGGTGTTCGAAGCCTTCGAACGCTCCACCACATCAGGAGCGCGAGTGAAACCAAGAGCGCCAAGCCGGTACACCACGCGCCGAGTGTCCAACCTGGTGTGGTGTATTCGAACACGACGCGTGTCGCCTGTTCGGGAATCGCCACACACCGCATCCATGCATTGCCGCGCATGAGCTTGCCGACCTCATCGTTCACGCGCACGGTCCATCCGGAGAGCATCGTATCTGCAAGTACCAAGAAGCCCGCGCCGCCTGGTGGAACGCTGAGTTCGACGCGCCCCGGATCGTCTGTTGTGAACTGCACCGTTCGTGCCGAGACATCCGCCGTGGACTGCTGCATTGCAGCGCTGATGGTGACTTCTGCTGCGACCAAGTCTTCAGCAGCGACGAGCACCGCATCTCGCGGATCGAGGCTCGGAGCGGCGAGTTCGCGAACGACACCCATCCGATCGGGGACGATGCGAACCCTCGGCACGACGAATGCGCGGGGCAGTGGCGTGGGGCGTTCGTAGATCCAAAACTCACCGCCCGGCCCACGAATTGGTGGCCGAACGGGCGTGCCGCCGAATTTGAGCGGCACCGTCGAGAACAAGAACCGGATGCCGTAGAGGTCCAGGAGCGGGTGCCCCAACCGCTCGTCGTCCGGCAGTGTTTGCGGGAAGACGTCACGGAAGAGCAGCTCCTTGCCCCACACGGCACCCAGTGGGCGATGGGACCAACCGTCGACGTACGTGTACGTGTTGAAGTCGCGGATCTTCAGGTCGTGCAGCGTGCCAGGTGCTAGCTGCAGAGGAGTTTCGATACCTGCTGCTGCCCGCATGACGCCGAAGCCGCCGGTGTCCGCGGTTGCCGCGCGTTCGTCGGCAAGGAAGCTTCGCACCGCTGCGGTGGCTGGGTTGGAGTCCGGCCCTGAGTGATCCTCAATGCCGTGGTGAAGCGTGGCTCCGAACGCCACCAGCTGCGCGGTCGTGCCCACCAAACCGACGATGCACCAGGCGATCCAACCCCAGGTGCGTCTGCGCATCCACGGCACGAGCAACAGCCAAACCAGCGCACCACCGATGCCGACCATACCGCGCCACGCGGCATCGAAACCCTGCACGCGTCCGGCTTCCACGTAGCTGTGGTCGCCCTGGTGCAGGTAGTTGGTGTTGACCCAGTCAGCATCCAATGACTCGGGGGTGAGGTGGTCGTACTTCACTGCGACACCCGCTGCCAGTTGGGTGCTGTCCGCGTAGTTCTGCTCGGGATGCAGGAGGCTGTCGGGCTTCGGTTCGTTGAGGAAGAACGTGAGGCCCGCGCATAGCCCGAGCAGGGCAATTCCCCAAGCAATGCCCGCCTTGCCAATCCAGCCCCGCAGTCCACGCGATCTGAGATGGTCGAAGCCCAACCCGGCGAGCCACGCGACGCAAAGTGCCGCGGGGCCAAGAAACCGCAAGGGCGGCGCGGTGCGAATGCCGGGCACTTCAAATAGCAATCGAACGGGCCAGATGCCCATGGCCATCGCGAGCGTGAACGCGAGCAGCCCGGCCGCAACGAACGCGTTGCGTCGCCTACTGCACAGGCCAAAGAACACGAGCAGTAGTGTCAGCGAGCCTGGAAAGACGCAGAACTCGGTGAAGTTGTAGAAGGGCAGCATCACCTGGCCCGAGTCCCACTCCGCGCGGTCGAACCAGTGCAGCACGAGTGGTGAACGTTCGTAGGGCAGCGTGGGCGTGGTGGTGGGGTGCCCAAACAGCCCGGGTGTGACGTATTCCAGCATTCCCGCTTCGTCGTAGACGATGTGCGAAATGGTGTCCGTGGTTGGACTCGTGGGTCGATTGGACTCTGGAAAATAGCGCAGCGCGGGGAACAAGTGCGAAGCCGCGAGTGCGACGCCCAGCGCACCAGCCCCCAGGAACGGCAGTGCGCGGCGCAGGGGCGATGGCGCGTTGTCTTGTTCGGGCGCGGTTTCCGACTCGACGATCGGAGCAGGCGATCGGTGACGCACGATGCAGCACAGGCACCACAAAAACGCGACCAAGGTCGAAGCCACGCTGTACGGCGGGAACCCGGTGATCCACGTGCAGGCGAACGCGACCGCAAACCCGACCAGCGGGGGAATACGGCGTAGGCCGCGTGCTTGCGCGAGCCGCAACCCAGCCCAAAGCATGCCGGGCAGCCACACCAACGCTGCAAGCCGCATGAAGAACGGTCCGTTGGCGAGAAGTGTCCCCGACAACGCGAAGGCAATGGCGCCAAAGCAGCTCGCAATCACCGACATGCCCGTGGCTCGGAAGAAACCGAAGCTCAAGATTCCGGCGAGGGCCAAACTAATCCAGAGCAACCACGGAAGCACCGGCACGGGATCTTCGGCAGCGAGCGCGAGCCAGTGCGGTGGATACTGAAAGCCCAGGTGGCCATGGGCGGCCAGTACGGTGCCGCCTCGCGCGTATGGGTTCCACTGGGGGAGTTTCCCCGATGCGAGTTCTTTGTGCGCGAGCTTCAGCTCCGGGACGAACCAGACCGGCGCCTCGGTGACGTCCAGGTTGGCCCCGGCCAGCAGCGCTGCCCGTTCTTCTGCGGTCTTGGTGATGGAGGCTGGCGGGAACGCGTCTAGGTCGTAGGGCAATGCCAAGCGGTCGCCGAACACGAACGGTGCAACGAGAGCGAGTGGCACCAGCAGCAAGAACAGGAGTGCCCAGACACTCTGGCCGCGGTCGTCGCTTTCTGGCGACGCAGGTTCGCGGTCGGCCTGCT
>CBESZZ010000217.1:0-6576 GCA_965534055.1 uncultured bacterium
CTCTTTGATCTTGTCGGTGTTGCCCGATTCGACCGTGAGGTTCGCCGCGAGGAACTCCACGGGGTAATGCGCCTTGAGGTAGGCGGTCTGGTAGGTGAGCAGCGCGTATGCGGCGGAGTGTGACTTGTTGAAGCCATAACCCGCGAAGAACTCCATCGTCTCGAACAGCTTGGTTGCGAAGGGGCCCTTGTACTTCAGTGCCTTGGCGCCGTCGACGAACATGGCCTTGTACTTCCCCATGACCTCGGGCTGCTTCTTACCCATGGCCTTCCGCAGGTTGTCTGCGTCGTTCATGGAGAAGCCGCCAATCAAGTTGGCGATGCGCATCACCTGTTCCTGATAGACGATGACGCCGTAGGTCTCCTCCAAGACCGGTTTCATGTCGTCGTGGTCGTATTCCACCGCGACTTCGCCGTGCTTTCGCTGCACGAACATTTCGACCATGCCGGAGCCCAGCGGGCCCGGGCGATACAGCGCGAGGACAGCGATGACGTCTTCGAACGTGTCGGGCTTCAGGCGCGCCAGAAGCTCGCGCATCCCGCTGGATTCGAGCTGGAACACGCCTTGGGTGTCACCCCGCGTCATCAGGTCGTAGGTCGGTTTGTCGTCGAGCTCCAGGTTATCCAGATCGATGGCGACGTCGTGCATCTCCGCGATCAACCGCACGGCCTCCTGCAGAATCGTCAATGTCTTCAAGCCGAGGAAGTCGAGCTTCAGCAGTCCAACTTCTTCCAGCTCGGTCATCTGCCACTGCGTGGTCACGTCATCGCCGTTCTTCGCGAGCGGTACGTGTTCGTTCAGAGGTCGGTCGGCGATGACAACGCCTGCAGCGTGAATCGACGAGTGGCGAGCGAGACCTTCGAGCTTGACCCCCAGATCGAACAGCCGCTTGTTTTGCGCGGACTCGTCGCGAAGCGCCTTGAGCTCCTCGTCGGTTTCGATGGCTGCTTTCAGGGACGCGCCTGGACCGGAAGGCACTTTCTTGGCGATGCGGTCTACGTCGGCGAGCGGTACGTCGAGCGCGCGGCCGACGTCGCGGATGACGCCGCGGCTGGCCATGGTCCCAAACGTGATGATCTGGCTCACGCAGTCGCGGCCGTACTTCTCGCGGACATACTCGATGATCTCATCGCGGCGGTTGCCGCAGAAGTCGATATCGATATCCGGCATGCTCACACGCGCCGCGTTGAGGAACCGTTCGAAGATCAGGTTGTACTTCAGCGGGTCGATGTCGGTGATGCGCAGGCTGTACGCAACGATCGAACCAGCCGCTGAACCACGACCCGGGCCCACCGGGATCCCCATCTCCCGAGCTTTCGCCATGAAGTCCATGGTGATCAGGAAGTAGCTCGTGAAGCCGAGCTGGCGGATCACGCCGACTTCGTAGTCGAGTCGCTTCTGAATCTCCGGGGTGATCTCCGGGTAGCGCTGGCGGAGTCCTTCTGCACAGAGGCGGTCGAAGCACACTTCGGTGTCTTCGTCGGAACCCGTGTCGTAGATCGGGAGGTGGTACTTTCCGAACTCGATGTCGACGTTGCAGCGCTCGGCGATCGCGAGTGTGTTGGTGAACGCTCCTCGCTCCAACATCTCAGGGCACTTGGCGAACGACTGCGCCATCTCGGCCTGCGTCCTGAACCAGTACTCCCGAGAGTTCATCCGGAACCGCTGCGTGTCGGCAACCGATCGGCCGCCGCGGATGCACAGCAGGATGTCCTGCGCGACGGAGTCTTCTTCCTTGAGGTAGTGGACGTCGTTCGTCGCCACCAAGCCGAGCTCCAGCCGATCGGCAATCTGCACGAGTCCGGCGTTGACGCGCTTTTGTGGCTCGTAGCCGGTCTCCATCACATCCAGGAAGAAGTTGTTCGCGCCGAAGATGTCGCGGAACTCCGAGGCGAGCTCGAGCGCACCCTCGGTGTCGTTCTGCAGGAGCTTGGCGGAGATCTGGCTTTGGCCGGAACCCGACGTTGCGATCAGTCCTTCCGCGTGGACGGCGAGACGGGCCCGGTCGACGCGTGGGCGGTAGTGGAAGCCTTCGAGAAAGCCAGCGGTCGAGAGCTGCTTGAGGTTCTGCCAACCGCGGTCGTTCTCGGCGACAATCGTGAGGTCGTAGGTCGGGTTGTCAGCGCCCGATGCCTCGTCCATCGACTTGGCTGCGCAGTACGTGACCATGCCGAGGATGGGTTTCACGTCCTGCTTCTTGCAGGCCTTCATGAACTCAACGGCGCCGAAGAGGTTGCCGTTGTCGGTAAGGGCTAGTGCTTCTTGCCCGTCGTCTTTGGCGGCTTGGACGAGGGCCTTGATGCGGCCCGTGCTGGAGAGGAGGCTGTAGTGCGAATGGACGCGCAGGTGGGCGAACGTCGCTGGTTCGCGCGGGGGTGCTTCTTCTGTAGGAACCGCGTCCGTTGCCGTCGTTGCTTCGTCAGCCATCGCACCTTTGTAGCCACCTGAAGGTTGAGCTGCGATGGGTGCTTCGGACTGATTCCTGTGCCCGTTGTGGAATCACGTCGCTGACTCGCACAGTTGCTCAAACTGTTGCGTTGGTCCCGCGCGAACACGACCGCCGCTTGGTCGCCGTCTTACGCTTCGCGGGCGCGGACCGAGTCCCGCTGGAACAAGTCGGTCGCTGCTGCGGTCTGGGCAAAGATGTCCAGCACCCGGTCGATCTGCGCTTCGGTGTGCGTCGCCATGTAGGACGTGCGAATCAGATCCTGTCCTGGCGGTACCGCAGGCGCGGTGACGGGGTTCGTATAGAGACCGTTTTCGAATAGCGCGCGCCAGAACCCGAACGTCTTCATGCGCTCGCCGACGATCACCGGAACGATGGGCGTGTGGTTTTCGTGGCCCGTGTCGATGCCTTGTGCGCGCAGTCCGGTGCGGACCCGGTTCGCGTTGTGCATCACCTGTGCGCGCAACTCGGGTTGACTCTCGATGAGGTCGAGCGCGGCAAGTGCTGCTGCGGTGGAGGACGGCGTGATCGAAGCGGAGAACATCAGCGCGCGGGCGTTGTGCTTGATGTAGTGGATCACGTCTTCGGGGCCAGAGACGAATCCACCGAGGCTAGCGAAGCTCTTGCTGAACGTGCCGGTGATCAGGTCGACCTCGGACTCCACTTTGCAAAGCTCCGCCGCGCCACGGCCGTTGTCGCCGAGCACTCCGATCGAGTGGGCTTCGTCGACCATCACGCGGGCGCCGAACGACTTGGCGATCTGCACCAGCTTCGCCAGGTCCGGGATGTCACCCATCATCGAGTAGAGCCCGTCGACGATGACGATCTTGCCGGCTTTCGGATCCGCGGCGGCGAGCTTGCGCTCGAGATCCTCCATGTCGTTGTGCCGGAACCGGCGCATCTCCGAGAGGGTCAACCGCGCGCCGTCGAACAGCGACGCGTGGTTTTCGCGATCGCAGAAAATGATGTCGTCTTTGCCGCAGATCGCCGAGATCGTGCCAAGGTTGGTCTGGAACCCGGTGGAGAAGCAGATCGCCGCGTCGCGGTTGAGAAACTTCGCCAGTCGACGCTCCAACTCTTCGTGGAGCTCCAGCGTGCCGTTGAGGAACCGGCTGCCCGAGCACGAGGTGCCGTAGCGGGCGAGTGCGGCTTGCGCAGCTTCCAGGACGTAGGGGTGGTGCGTCAGCCCCAGGTAGTTGTTGCTGCCGGCCATGACGAGCCGGTGGCCATCGATCTCTACCTCAGTCCCATCGCTGTCGGAGACAGCGATGAAGTAGGGATAGCATCCGCTGGCCTGGATGGCCTTCGCCTCGGTGTACCGATGGCACTTCTCGAAGATGTCCACGAAGATGGGCGAGGGTCGATGAGTTCCGAATGGCCGATTGGGTCGACGGACCCCGAAGGTCACGGATGGTAGATTTGCGCCGAACCAGACTCAAACCCTTTGTCGCCAAGGACCTGGCCTGGTTGTTGTGAGTTCTCCCGAAGAATCGAACCATTCCCAGACTTCTCCAAGTCAGACCCCTCAAGGCAGAATCGTTGTGACGGGGGCCACGGGGTTCGTTGGCGGGGCTCTGGTGCGCAAGCTGCTCGATCTCGGGGTCGAGACGGTGGATTTGCGGTGCATCGTCCGGGCGAATCCGCGTCCGGAGCCATCGGACAAGAACCTCGGAAATTGCCCGTCAGGGAGTTCGGGCGTCGCAGCCCCGGTTGCCGAGCGATCCTTGGTCTCATCGTCCAGCGAGCACCTGCCGGCAGGTGGGGCAGGACCTGTGGCCCCCGGAGGAGCGACACCGCCAGGAGTGTCGCGGCCGGCGACGCCACACCAAGGCGTGTCACCGCGACTTGGATCACATGAATCTGGCTCGCAGCCGAAGCAGCCAAGCCCGGCTCGCGAAGTCGCGGACGGATTATTACCGGCTTCGAGTCTCATCTGCGCAGATCTCAGCGACGCCTCGGCAGAAAACGCGGAACGGTTGGCGGCGGCTGTCGAAGGTGCAGCCGTCGTGGTTCATCTCGCCGGTGCAACCAAAGGGCTGAGCCGCGCGGACTACTTCGCCGCGAATGCTGACGCGACCGAGCGGTTGCTTGCCGCGGCGCAGCAGAGCGCTCCGAACGCGCGGTTCGTCTATGTCTCTTCGCTCGCCGCGGCTGCGCCGTCCGTGGATGGCGCGCCGTCGGCAGCACCCCCCGATGAGCTGCCCGAAGCGACGTCGGACTACGGCGCGTCGAAGCGGGAAGGAGAACGGCACGTGCTCGTCACCGCCGCGAATGACCCGTCATTCAACTGGATCGTGATTCGCCCCCCGATCATCTACGGGCCGGGCGACGCAGCGACCGCGCTCTTGTTTCGCCAGGCCACGGGATGGATCTGTCCGGTGCCCACCAAACCCCGGCCGCTGTCGATCGTCGCCATCGACGATGTGGTGGATGCACTGTTGCGGGCGATGGTCGGAAGGAATCGGGGCTTCGTCCCGTTGGATGGACCCGAACGCACGGACACGCACGCACTCATGCGCGCGCTAGCCCACGCGGCGGGGCGGCGCGCCCGGCTCGTGCCTGTTCCGGGGTTTGTCAGCGGCTTGGCTGCCCGTGGCGCCGACGTGTGGTCGAAGTTCCGCGGCCGCCCAATGTTCTTCAGCCTCGACAAGATGGCGGAGGTGCACGCCTGCGGTTGGGTCGCGCAGTCTGACCCCGCGATGGTCCTGCTCGAATGGACGGCGCGGACCGACTTGACGGATGGCTTGGCCGCGGCCTGGCGATCGCTCCAGTGAGCCGGGAAAGACGAACAGCACGGTGTCTGGCGACACCGTGCCGTTCTGTTGGCGGAGAGGGGGGGATTCGAACCCCCGGTGACCGTGAAGCCACACTGGTTTTCGAAACCAGCACATTCGGCCGCTCTGCCACCTCTCCACCTGGGGGTGCGGGCTTTTGCGCGCGGGGCGGGATCGTGCCGCGGGCTGAAGAAAAGGTCAACGCCTGTCGTGACCGCTTCGCCGACATGCCGGTCGTGGCCGGATGCGGCCGCGCGAGGCCCGCTTCAGCGCTTGGCGCGGAAGAACGCGCGCAGGAGCGCCGCGCTGTCCTCGCGGCCGACGCCCTCGGTGACTTCCAGGCGGTGATTGAGCCTTCGATCGTGGGGCAGATCGGCAAGGGAGCCACAGGCGCCGAACTTTGGGTCGCGGGTGGCGAAGACCAGCCGGTCGACGCGGGCGTGGACCAGTGCCCCGGCGCACATGAAGCACGGCTCCAAGGTGCAGTAGAGCGTGGCCCCTGGCAGGCGGGCTTCGCCGGTGGCGGTGAACGCTTGCTCCAGTGCGAGCATTTCCGCATGGGCGAGCGGGGACCCTGAGGCCCGCGTGCGGTTTGCGGCTTCCCCCAAAACCACGCCTGTCCGCAGGATGAGGGCGCCAACCGGCACTTCATCGGCCTGAGCAGCGGCTTCGGCCAAGGCCAGGCAGCGCGCCATCATCTCGCGGTCCAGCGCGTCGACTGGGTCGCTTCTTTGGTCGTTGCCGGCGGTTGGGTCGGGCCGGGGGAAAGAGTCGCTTGGCGAGCACACGCGGGGGAGCGTATCCTCCGCGGTTTGGTGTCGGCCCAACAAGTTCGCGTCCGGCACCGATCCATGCATTCCGAGTCCTCGACCCGCCGCCTCATGGGGTGCTGGCCACGAGGGCGTACCATCCGAGTTTCATGACCCGCGACCTCTTATCCGTCCGCGACCTCGGCGTCGATGAGCTGAAGAACCTGCTTGAAGTCGCCGAACAGGTGAAGCTTCGCCCCGCCTCGAGCGGCCAGCCGCTCGCCGGGAAGACGCTCGGCATGCTTTTCTTCGACCGCAGCCTGCGCACCCGCGTGTCCTTTGAGGTGGCCATGGTGCAGCTCGGTGGCCATGCCGTGAACCTCGGCGCCGACCGTGAGCTCTACGACATGGAGCCCGAAGAACAGGTCGTGATGGACGGCCAGGCCGAAGAGCACGTGAAGGACGCGGCGCGAACGCTTTCGCGCTACGTCGATTGCTTGGGTGTCCGCAACGCCACGCGGCGGTCCGGGAGCTGGGCGCGCGACCGCGAAGACCTGATGCTTCGCGCTTACGCCGAGCACGCCGACGTGCCGGTCATCAACCTGGA
>CBESZZ010000218.1:0-6510 GCA_965534055.1 uncultured bacterium
CGACTCCAGGGAAGTCAGGTCTTGAGGCGTTTGGAACAACGCAGAATTCGACAGTTGGATGTGCACCGCTCCGACCTAGACGCCCAGATCGGTGAGACCCGGATGCTCCTCTGGTCGTGATCCCGGCGCGTCCCAGAGAAACAGACGCTCGCTCGCTTTGATGGAGACGTCGTTGATGCTGGCCTGTCTCCAACGCATCAGCCCGCTCTCGTCGAACTCCCAGTTCTCGTTCCCGTAAGCCCGAAACCAGTCGCCCGCAGCGTTGCACCATTCGTATTGGAAACGAACCGCGAGGCGCGACCTACCGAATGCCCAGAGTTCCTTGATCAACCGGTAGTCGCGCTCCTTCTCCCACTTCCTGCGCAAGAAAGCGGTGATGGACTCACGCCCCTCAAGGAACTCGTCGCGGTTTCGCCAGCGGGTGTCCGGAGTGTAGGCCAGCGCGATGCGTTCGGGCTCTCGCGAGTTCCAGGCGTCTTCGGCCATGCGAACTTTGCGGGTGGCAGTCTCAAACGTGAATGGAGGCACCAGTGGATTGCTCATGGCTGCGTGTGCGTCGAATCGAAGAGCTGAGCGCCCGGATCAGGAGATGAACTTCATTGGGTTCTGGCGAACGAACGAAGCGACTGACAACTCAGCCGCCTCAAGTGATGCACTACTTCTCCGCCCCTTGGAGCAGGAACCGACGCATCAGCTTGACCATCCGCGCACCATCTTCTTCGAGGGCGAAGTGCCCCGTGTCCAAGAGGTGAACTTCCGCGCCTGGAAGATCGCGCAAGTACGGCGTCGCTCCTTCGGCCGGAAAGATCTGGTCGTTCTTGCCCCACAAGATCAGCGTCGGCGGCAGGTTCTCGCGGAGGTACTTTTGCCAGCGCGGGTAGAGAACGACGTTCGTGCGGTAGTCGTAGAACATGGCCAACTGGATCTCCTGGTTTCCGGGACGATCTAGGAGCGGTTGCACCACAAGCCAGTTGTCGGGACTAATCGAGTTGGGATGACGCGTCCCGTCCTGGAACTGCCACTTCGTGGCGTCGATTTCCAAGAGCCCGCGCAACGCGTCACCGTCCTCTTTCGCGCCGCTCTTCCAGAACTTCTTGATGGGGTCCCAGAAGCCAAGCAACCCTTCGTCGTAGGCGTTGCCGTTCTGGATGACGAAGCTGTCCACGCGTTCGGGATGCTTCTCTGCGATGCGGAAGCCGATCGGAGCTCCGTAGTCCATGAGGTAGAGCGAGTAGCGATCGAAGCCGCGCTTCTCGAGGAGCTTGTCCGTGATCGAGGCGATGTTCGCGAAGCTGTATTCAAACTCCTCGACGCTGGGCATCGAACTCAGCCCGTAGCCGGGATAGTCCGGTGCGAGGATGTGGAAGTCCGCGGCGAGGGCTGGGATCACGTTCCGGAACATGTGCGACGACGTGGGGAAGCCATGCAGGAGTACGAGCTTGGGTGCGTCGGGCGATCCGGCCTCGCGGTAGAAGATGTCGAGGCCATCGATGACCTCGGTGCCGTAGCGGACGAGCGGCTGCGTTGCCTGCGGCGCTGTTGCGATGTTTGCGAGGCTGATGCTCTCATTGTCGGTCGCCTCGGGGCGTGCGACGAATAGAGCGGCAAGGCTGAGTGGGATGGCGGTGGCGAGCTTCAGAGGGGTCTTCATGGTGGGTTCCTAGTCGTGATTTGGACTGATGGCCGATCCCTAAGCACTTGGCGTGCCATGAGCCTGAAGAATCCGTAACTCAGTACGCATACAACCCTTACAGACATCCTGCGCACAACCTCGGAGCCTGGATACTTCACCAAAGCGTGAAACCTCACGACCTATGACGTGAAATCTCACTACCTTGGCCCAGGTGAACCCCGAAACCCTCCAACAGGCAGCTCTCAGCGTTGCCCAAGCCTTGGCACCCGCTCAGGTTCTTGCGGACATCGTTGCCGCGTTGTCCCAGGAGCCTGGAGTCGCGCTAGCCCGGATCTGGCTGATCGATCCAGGCGACGTGTGCGACACGTGCACGTTTCGAACCGAGTGCCCTGGCCAAGTCGACTGCCTTCACCTCATGGCAAGTGATGGCAACTCGCTCGTCGATCCGGAGGAGGACTGGGGCAAGACGGATGGATCCTTCCGACGCTTTCCCTTGGGAGTGCGCAAGGTCGGCCGTGTCGGCGCAGACGGCGAACCCCTCATGCTTCATGTCGGCGGCGAGGCCGAATGGATGGTGAACCTGGATTGGGGCCAACGCGAAGGCATCCAGTGTTTCGGTGGTCAGCCGCTGATCTTTCGCGGCGAGATCCTCGGCGTGCTAGCGGTGTTCTCACGACAAACCCTGACCAACGAAGAGTTTGGCTGGATGCGAACCTTCGCGGACCACGCAGCCGTCGCACTCGCCAACGCCAAAGCCTTCGCCGAAGTCCAAGAGCTTCGCGAGCAGCTAGAAATCGAACGCGACTACCTGCGCGAAGAGATCAAGGTCGTTCAAGCGTTCGGCCAAATCGTCGGCGAGAGTCCCTCGCTTCGCAAAGTGTTGGAGCAAGTCGATGTCGTCGCCGCGACGGACGCAACCGTCCTGATCGAAGGCGAATCAGGAACCGGCAAGGAAATGGTCGCCACAGCCCTTCACGAACGGAGCGACCGAGCCGACCACCCACTGGTTCGCGTCAACTGCGCATCGATCCCCAGAGAACTCTTCGAGAGCGAATTCTTCGGCCACACGAAGGGCTCCTTCACCGGCGCAGTCAGCGACCGCACCGGCCGGTTCCAGGTCGCGGACGGCGGCACTCTGTTTCTCGACGAGATCGGTGAGATACCTCTGGACCTCCAAGGCAAGCTGCTGCGCGCTCTGCAGGACGGACAGTTCTCTCGCGTCGGCGAAGACATCGAGCGGCAAGTCGACGTGCGCATCGTGGCAGCAACCAACCGTGACCTAGAGCAGGAGGTTCGCGCAGGCACCTTCCGCGAAGACCTCTACTACCGACTGACGGTCTTCCCCATCCACGTGCCGCCGCTCCGGGAGCGAAAGCAGGACATCCCGCTTCTCGCCCAACACTTCGTGACAACGAAAACCAGCGGCCCCGAGAGTCAAAGGCCCCGACTACGGAAGAGCGACCTCGACGCACTGACTCATTACGACTGGCCAGGCAACATCCGGGAACTCCAGAACGTGATCGAGCGCGCAATCATCGGAGCGCGCGGGAGCAAACTGACCGTGGAGGTGCCAACGCAGAAGCATCACGGAACAGCATCGAACGAAGAGACCCAAGCACAAGTGCGCCTCCTCAGCGACGACGCCATGAAGAAGCTAGAGCGCGACAACGTGGTGGCGGTGCTAAACCACACGCGCTGGAAGATCGCTGGCCCCAACGGCGCGGCCGACTTCCTCGGTGTAAATCCGGCAACGCTCGCATCGCGGCTCAGGACGATGGGGATTGAACGACCACGCTCGAGCGAATAGCGCTTGAGCAGCGACACCAAACCGCATCGGGCGCCGCACTCAAGGTTCGAACAATGACCTTCTGCGCGCTCTAAGACTCGCACTAGCGACATCATCAAGCTCCGCAATGGTCGTCGCGTGATCCGCTTCAACCATGGACTTCTTCGTTCTGCGCAACATCTAGCCGAACCAAGACTGCTGTTCAGGCGGGTCCGGACACCAAGCTCCGATGCACCGTGAGCCAGCGATTTCCATTCTCCAATCGCTACCGCTAGCGGTTGTATGGAAACGACTTACAACTCAGGTCGAAGAAAACTTGCTCCGCGTTGGCAAACCAAGCTTCGGGCTTTCGTTTGCCGGATGAGGGCTCTTACAATGACGATGCAAGAAACAGCGGCGATACATCCACAGTCGACGGGGAGGTCGGGACCCAATTGCGCGCTCCGCGCTCAGGGTCGAAGACAACCACCGCCGCGTAGCGACCTAAAACTCGCGAAGAGAGAGTCCAAAGTGTCAGATCCTCCGTCACCGACGACCGTGCTTCTCCGACGCATTGGCGACGGGGATCAGTCTGCGGAGAACGAACTCTATCCACGGGTCATGCAACAACTGCTCGCGATCGCCGAAGCGCGATTGGGACAGGACAAATTTTCGCACACCTTGGCACCCGCCTGCCTCGTCAACGAGGTCTTCCTGAAGCTGTCTGCAGCGTCGATGGTTTTTCATAACCGCGCGCATTTCATTGCCACGGCAGCTATGGCCATCCGCCAGATTCTGGTGGACTACAGTCGACGCAAGCCAGACCCGGGGAAACGCGTGCCTATCGACGCTCTCGCCGACTCAATGTCCGAGCACTTTGCGTCCCGGGTCATCGATGCGATCGCCGTCGATGAAGCATTGGACACACTCGCCCTCGAAGATGCGGACGCAGCCGGACTGATCGTGATGCGTTTCTTCGGGGGTCAACCGCTCGCGGAATGCGCCCGCGTTCTTGGCATGAAACTTCGCACCGCATACCGCAAAGAGCAGTGGGCACGAGTGCGTCTCTACCAGATCATCGGCCCTACCACGAACACACCATGAGTAACGGTCGCCAGAGCGACGTTCAGCGCATCTTCGGTGACGCGTTGGAGTTACCCGAGATCGAACGCGCCGCGCATGTCCGCTCCGCCTGCCCGGGTGACACGCAGCTTGAGGAGGAAGTCTTGCGGCTCCTGGAGGCAGCCGCCGAAGCTCCCGACGACTTCATGCAGCCCTTCGAAGTCGCGTCTGAGTGGAACTCGCTCACAGGCCAGTTTCTTGGGCCGTTCCAAGTGCACCAGGAGCTTGGTCGCGGCAGCATGGGAGTGGTCTACCGTGCAACCCAGCCATCGCTAGAGCGCGATGTCGCCGTCAAGGTGTTGGCGGTCGGGCCCGCGACCAAAGCCGTAGACCTGGAGCGCTTCCACCGCGAAGCGCGTGCTGTCGCGAGACTCTCCCATGAGGGCATCGTCCGCATTCTCGACCACGGTCAAGAAGGCGCGTTGCACTGGTTCGCGATGGAGCTGATCGACGGGCACGACCTCGAGAGCGACATGCAGTTGCAGCGGAGTGACGAGCCAGCAACAGCTGCAACAGCCATTCTTCCGCCTCGGAACCATGTCGGACATGTACGCGCTTGCGCGCGTGTCGTCGCAGAAGTCGCAGACGCACTCGCGCACGCCCACGAACACCTGGTCATCCATCGTGACATCAAGCCGAGCAACCGTTCCGGCCGGGCCCGCCTCGCCGACTTCGGGATCGCTCGAGACGAACGCATGGGCACGTTGACCAGCACCGAAGTCATCATGGGCACGCTGCCTTACATGAGCCCGGAGCAGGCGCACGAGGTGCAACAACCGGTCGATGCGCGCACCGACATCTACTCAACAGGTGTTGTGCTCTATGAGCTGCTCGGTGCACGTCGGCCGTTTGGTGGAAGTTCGCCCCCAGAAATCCTCACCGAGATTCGAACGGCTGTGCCACCGGCACTGCGTTCGCTCAACCGTGAGGTGCCGCGCGATCTTGAAACCGTGTGCGCCAAGGCGATGCATCGTCGCGCCGGCCAGCGCTACCAATCCGCGCGCGAACTAGCCGAAGACTTGCATCGGTTCCTTGCGAATCGCGCGGTGCTGGCCAAGCCACCGAGTGCCGGTGAGCGGGTTGCGGGCTGGTTACACCGTCGCCGCTGGCCCCTAATCGTCGCTGCTCTGCTGTGCGTCGCCGTGCTCGGCACTTCGGGGTGGGTTCAATCGAAGATTCGGAGCGAAGAGATTCAAAGAAGTGCGACTGCCCTTCACGACGCCGTCGAACGCGGCCTTGAGCAGGTCCCGACCCTTGAGCTTGGGAAGCTGCGCACCAGACTCGCTGCCCTGAGTCCGCGCACAGATCTCACCACCGACCAACAGAATATCGTCGCGCGGTTCGCCGGGGCCCTTCGAGACTACGACAGCGAGCTCTCGATTCGATTCGAACAGCGTCGCAAAGCCGCCACATCGCAAACGCCATCTCCAGCAACCGCAATGTCGATGCGCGAGGCAAGCAGAGCTGTCGAGCTGCTGCAACGTCGCGGCAGCAACGTGACGGAATCCGTGCAGTCCGTGATGATCCCGTGGATCGAAGTGACCGCGTCCGACACGGGCTCCGAAGCCGTTGTCGGTATAGTGCGCGTCCGTGAGTTCAACCCCGAGACTCGCGAGTATCGGCAGGCTCGGGAAGTGGGCGCTTTGCCGTTGCGATCTACGTCGATTGCGGCCGACTACGCGCGGATCGTCGTCGACATGGGACATCGCGGATTTCGCGAAATCACCCGTGAATTGAGGTTCGGCACAGGAAGCGCGATTGAAGTCAAACTCCTGCCCGGCGAAACGCGCACGTCTTGGCTCGAGGACCCAAACATGGTCCGCTTCGATGGCGGCCGCTTCACCAAGAACCCCTACACCAGCACGAAGCCTCTTCCGGATGACCTGGTTGTAAGACCCTTTCTGATCGATCGCTTCGAGGTCAGCGCTGGGGAGTATCGCGAGTTCATCAACTCGCGGTCCGACCCAGCGAACTACCATCCCGCACTGTG
>CBESZZ010000219.1:0-6500 GCA_965534055.1 uncultured bacterium
AGTCATCATCGGCGGGGGCTTCAACAGTGGATCACACCTGGATTGGACCAAAGCGACCGCCGACACCGGGGACCACCAAGGTCGAGTCGTTCCGTGGCCGGTGAGCCTTTCGATGAACCGTGCCGGGTTCGAAGACACCTACCGGCTTGCGCATCCCGACCCCGTCGCAAACCCCGGGCTCACCTGGTCACCGGAGTTCACGGAGAGTCACCAAGACCGCATCGACTACGTCTACGTGCACGCCGGCGACTGGCGCACCGTCGAATCCAAGGTGCTGGCAACTCACCCCGACGGCTGGCCAAGCGATCATGCCGCTGTGCTCTCGACCCTTGAGCTCAAGGAGCCAACCCCCGCCCTCAAAGTGATGAGCTACAACATCCACTACGGCGTTGGGATGGATGAAAAACGCGACCTGGCGCGCATCGCGGCAGTGATTGCATCCCAGAACCCAGACATCGTGGGGTTGCAGGAGATAGGCAACAAGGCAATGGCTGACGAACTCTCGCGACTGACCGGAATGCCCGCGGTGTTCGGCCCATCCAAGGGAAGCGACGACGCCTACGGCGACGCGGTCCTCTGCAAGCTCCCGTTTCAATGGGTCGACAATCTCGCGATTCCGAGCGCAAGCTCCAGCCGCTACCAGGCCATGGCCGTGGATGTCGACGCTTCGAGAATCTACGGCGCAGGCACAACCATCCGGTTCATCAACACGCACTTCGACTGGACGGACAGCTTGGGCTCTAAGGAATCCCGTCGCGCGGCAGTGCGGGTCATAGAACAGGGTCTTTGCGCTGACCTCCCTGGCCTCGCGATCTTGGCTGGAGATTTGAACGCGCTCCCTGGTAGCTCGCCGCTCGCGGACCTAACCCAGTCGGGCTGGCATCTCTCTCGACTCGGTCAGCCCATGCACACCTACGGCGCTCCGAACCCCACCAAGCAGATTGACTACGTCCTCGTCCGCCCGCGAGTTGCTTGGAGGATCCTCAATGCGGAGGTCGTGAACGAACCGGTGGCCTCCGATCACTATCCAGTGGTGCTAACCATCAGGCCGGTGCGGTAGTGCTCGCTCGACTCCTAACCATGCGAATCAAAACCGCCTTCGTAGTCCTCGCAGCTCTGTCGTTCTGCCCAAGCTGCAACTCAGGGCCCGTACAAAGTGAGGCGACTCCCTCCACACAGCGGTCGGTAGAAGAGGTCGACGTTTTCCTCCTGGCGGGGCAATCCAACATGGAGGGAGTTGGGCGCGTAGAGCTTCTTTCGGAAGCCGCGTTGGCCGTCCCCCATGTCCACCTGTTTCACAGCTCCGCCCTCGGCACTCCAAAGGATGCTCACAAGTGGCTCCCTTTGCGTCCGGCGGGATGGAAGGGCGCTGCCTCGGGCGGCTTCGGCGTGGAGATGAGCCTCGGCGCTGCGTTGTCCCGCGCACGCCCCGGGCGGCAGACCTATTTCATCAAGCACGCCGTTGGCGGAACCGCACTATTCGACGACTGGAGCCCGAACGGCGGGGCTGAATTCCGTACTTTCGAGCGCCTTGTCGAGAACGCACTCTCAGATCTCGAATCCCAAGGCCTTCGTCCCGTGGTTCGTGGCGTGTTCTGGCAGCAAGGCGAAGCAGACGCCAAGACCGCACAGATGTCCCAGGTCTATGGGCGACGCCTCGAGAACTTCATCGTCCGCGTGCGAGCTCGACTAGCAGCCCACGCGCCAGACTGCAGCGCCGCCGACGTGCGCTTCGTCGTAGGTCAGGTGATTCCCGACGCCACTCCCGGTTCGCCCGCCCATAAGAGGTTTCCCTACCGGGATGAGGTTCGTGCAGCCCAGCTCGCGGTCGCCCGCAACTTGAAGAACGTCGTGAGCGTGCCAACCGACGCGACCTTCGAGACTCACGCATCGGACTCCGATGGTTTCCGAGACAACGACAACATCCACTTCAACGAAGCGGGCCTCGCGAAGCTCGGCGAACACATGGCCGAGGCGTTTCTCCGGGAAGACACCCCACAAGGATCTGTGCCACGGGTGAGCCTCCTCCCTGCGCTGACCTCTGCGTCCGACCACCCTGACACACTCAGGGTTGCCACCTACAACACCTACTACGTCTTCTCCAAGTCGAAGCAGGTCACTGCCGCGACCCAGTGGCTCGCAGCCCAAGCGCCAGACCTCGTCGCGCTTCAGGAGCTAACCAACATCACCGACGACCGCCTCGTCGAACTCGCCGCCGGTTGGGGCCATGACCACTCAGCCCTTTTGAAGACCGACGGCTTCTCGGTTGGCGTCACCGCAGCACTCCCCATCGAGGTCATCGAGCGAACCATCGAAGGTCTCCACCATGGTTGTCTGCACGTCCGAGTCGCTGATGTCCACGTCTTCATCGTCCACCTGTCGCCGTTCCGCTGGACCACCAGAACGACCGAAGCGGACATCCTGTTGGCGAAGATCCGGCCGCTCCTAGCCCAAGACGCCGACGTCTTGGTCTTGGGCGACTTCAACGCCTTAAGCCCGGCCGACCGCGCCATTCTTGCCGCGCAACCGAGCCTCCTGCAAAAGGCTCTCGACAGCGACGCCGCCCACGACCACGTCGAGAACCTACGGGACGGAAGTTTCGACTTCTCTGTCATGCAGCGCTTCTTGCAAGCAGGGCTCGAGGACGCCGCCCTCCCATTCCTCGAACAATCCCGTGGCAAGCGCTGCACGTTCCCGTCGGGCTACTGGACCGAAGGTCAAGCAACGCCTCCGACGAGCGGCACACGGATTGACCACGTGCTAGCCAGCCGCTCCATGGCCGCATCGGCAGTCTCGGCCTTCGTTTTCCGCCACGGAGACGTCAATAAGACCTCGGACCACTACCCAGTCGTCG
Organism: uncultured bacterium; assembly: GCA_965534055.1. Lineage (GTDB taxonomy): Bacteria > Planctomycetota > UBA1135 > UBA1135 > UBA2386 > CBESZZ01. Next base: position 2,855 of record CBESZZ010000219.1, read on the forward strand.
TCGAGTTCCACTGATCCGATCCCGCGCCATTTCGACGTCACCATCTCGACTCCAGCGAGTTCGACGAGAAGTGGATAATTCGAGAAATAGGGACTTCTTGCGCACGCAAGCGGCCGCGGCGAAGCAAGCAAGTCGCAAGCCAAGCCAACAAATCGCGAACTCGCGTTTGAACCGCCCTTTTCACCACCCCCTGCCCGGATCGCGGAGAACTAGAGATGTCTTTCCTCAAACACATAGCTCCAGTCGTTTTCCTTTCGCTGGCCGCCTGCTTCAGCTGCCACTCGCTTTTCGCGCAACAAGATCTGGCTGTTCAGAAGCTGATTGAAGACGGACGAGCGTTCTACAACGAGAAAGACTTCCAGCAGAGCCTGGAGAGATACTCCGCGGCCATTCTACGCGGATCGACAGACAGCTCCGTGGCCTACAACGCCGCTTGTTGCGCTGCCCTAACAGGGCAAGAGGATCAGTCGTTTGACTTCATCGACAAAGCCATCGCGCTGGGATGGATGGACGCACAGCACTTACAACGCGATTCGGATCTCAACTCGCTTCACGAGGACCCGCGCTGGCCCGAAGCAATTGCCAAACTGGAATCGCTCATTCGTCTAGACAAGAACCGCTGGAGCGGGGAAGCCTTCCAAACCAAGTTCGCGAAGAACCTCAGCAGTGCCGAGAAGGCGGCTGGACTCTCCAAACTTTGGGCCGAAGTCAAATTCAACTTCGTCAACTTCCACCTCGTTCCAGACCTCGATTGGGACGCCGAATACGTGAAGTGCATGTCCCAAGTACTGGAGTCCGAATCGACACTCGAGTACTACCGCTTGCTGGAGCGGTTGGTCGCCCAACTGAAAGACGCGCATACCAATGTGTATCTACCCGGCAGGCTACACACCGAATTCAATGCGCGCCCAGCCCTTCGCACACGACTGATCGAAGACCGCGTCATTGTTGTGAGCGTGCTCGATTCGGAGCTCAGCGACGCAGGGATCAAGGTCGGACAGGAAGTCCTCAAAGTCGATGGACAACCGGTGAAGGACTACGCCGAGCAGGAAGTGAAGCCCTACATGGCAGCTTCAACACCTCAGGACTTGGCGACCCGAACTTACGAGAGCTCCCTACTTCGTGGCTCGTTGGACAAGCAGATAGAACTCGAGCTCATGTCGCTTGATGGAACACCATTCACAAGAACAATCGATCGCACTTCAACCAATCGGATCGCCAGCTACCTGAATCGTTCAGCTCCGTTCTCCTTCGACATGCTCGATGACAACATTGCCTACGTCCGCCTGACTAGCTTCGGATCAGCCAAGGCTGCCAAGGCGTTCGGCAACGCATTCGACAAGATCGAGAAGGCCGATGGGCTGATTATCGATCTACGTGAGAACGGCGGCGGTAGCAGCAGCGTTGGTTGGGGCATCCTTGGATACCTGACTGACAAGCCCTTCCAAACGACTCGGTGGCACACCCTTCAGTACCGCCCCACACACCGCGCCTGGAATCGTCAGTCTCTGTCAGAGTTCGGATCAGCCGCTGGGTCCTTTGCCCAGATCGCTCCGCAGCACTACAGAAAGCCTGTGTCCATGCTGATTGGGCCTCGAACCTTCTCCGCAGCCGAAGACATGGCGGCCGCCTACGACATGTTGGAGCGTGGAAAGCTCATCGGCCAACCCACCGGCGGCAGCACCGGCCAACCCCTGATGTTCCCATTGCCCGGAGGTGGCCGAGCAAGAGTCTGCACAAAGCACGACTCATACGCCGACGGCACCCAATTTGTCGGCAAGGGCATCCAGCCAGACATCCTGGTCGAACCCAGGGTTCAAGACATCATCGACGGAGTGGACCGCGCCTTGGATGTTGCCCGCAAAGAATTGCTGAAGTAGCCATTCGAGACGATTGTGCCACGTAGCATTCATGGGCGTGCCCCACAGCTGACTACAGATGCACACCTTGAGCATATCTGATACTGAATGCTGCCTCCACTCATTCGACGCAACCTCAGTCACTTCGATTTCAAATTCCGCCAACACGTCATGCATGTCAGCACTCGACTTGCCACTTGTTGAAGCAAGTATTTTAATCAATTCTTCCTCATTAGGGGCCACCCACTCGCTCGATTCTGAGTGTAGATACGCTCGCTTCCTACGCGCAATAATCGCCATCAGAAGCATTCTATGGCAGCCATCCTTGAGCAGCCGTCGACCACATCCCTCACAATGCTCGACAATGATTGGATCCCGCATGATTTTGGACAACCAATCGAAAGGTCTCGACCAAGTCCAATCTGACAATTTGATGCGAAACAAAGACCCCACTCCAGCGATCTGAAGACACTCATCGGAGTCGCTTTTTACCTCGTCCATCAACCCGCACGACGACCGAACCTGTGTCGCCGGCTTTTGGGTGTCACGGACCTGGGACCTGTCATCCCACCGATCCGGACTGCTGTGCCGACGGACGGCGGCGACACACAAGCGACATCACATGCGACCGCCTTGCCGAACTCGCCACCGGCTGAGGCCATGATCACTCAGCCCTCTTGAAGATCGGCGGCTCCTCGGTTGGCGTCACCGCAGCACTCCCCCAGCGCTGCGCGAAGGCGACCGAATCTCGGAACCTCGCCACGATCTAACGTATGTTCGCCGACGAATGAGTACACGCGCCGAACGCACCGCTGAACTGAAAGACTTGGTAGCGCGCAAGTGGTCCGAACTGCCAGAATCGTTGCGCACCCCCACCCAGCTCGCTGGGGTCGGCGGAGTGGCGTGCGGAGCGACCCACGGTGTGCTCGAACGCTGCAACTTCGCATGCACGAGCTGCTACCTCACGGAGTTTGCCAACGCGGTGCCACCGCTGCCCTTCGAAGAGGTTCGCCGCCAACTCGACACGATGCGCACGCACCTCGGTCCTGGCGGCAAGGCGCAGATCACCTCGGGCGAAGTCACGCTTCTACCGCTGGAAGACCTCGGCCGCATCGTCGCCTATGCCCGCGAAATCGGTCTCGATCCGATGGTGATGACGAACGGCGAGCGCTTCCTCGATGAGCCCGAGTATCTGCACGAGCTCGTCAAGAGCTACGGCCTACGCAAGGTGAGCATCCACATCGACACCACGCAGCGCGGCCGAAAGGCGTTGCGGGAGGGCATGAGCGAACGGGATCTTCACCCGCTCCGCGATCGCTTCGCGGCGCTGATCCGCTCGACCCGTCAGCTGACTAGAGCTCGCCTGCACGCGGCGCAGACCGTCACCGTCAACGCAACGAACCTCGACGGCGTCGCCGACATCACAGAGTGGGCGCTGCGCAACGCCGACGCGTTCCGCATGATCAGCTTTCAGCCGGTCGCCGCCGTGGGGCGGACACAGGACGACAGCCCCGACCACGTCTCCATGGAAACGGTGTGGGAGCGGGTGTGCCGAGCTGCCGGTCGCCCGCTCAACGAACGCGCCATGGTCTTCGGCCATCCACGCTGCAACGTCACCGTGCCCCTCGCGATCCTGTCATCCGGCGATAAGCGCAGGATCTTCGAGCCCATTCGGGCGGGCTCCACTGGCGACCAGACCCTGTACGGCGGTCTGCTGCGCACACTCAGCACCGCTGTGGACACCGATGACGGCCTCGGGGCCACCATCGCCCACGGCGCGCTCCCAC